>CAMDRK010000063.1 GCA_945906715.1 Nitrospira lenta | reverse complement strand
ATCAAAAAAGCCGTCGTGCGGTCGGCAGTGACGCATCTCTATTTCGAATCGATCCATCCATTTGAAGACGGGAATGGGCGGATTGGCCGGGCTTTGTCCGAAAAGGCATTGTCGCAGGGGACTGGGTGGCCGATCCTGTTGAGCCTGTCGCGTGCGATCGAGACGGATCGAAAGGGGTACTATGCAGCATTGCAGGCAGGGCAGCACTCGAACGAGATCACGAACTGGGTGAAGTGGTTTGTGAATATGGCGCTCGCGGCGCAGATTCACGCGGAAGAGCAGATCGATTTCACGCTGAAGAAAACGAGGTTGTTCGACCGGTTCAGGGATCGGTTGAATGAACGGCAGCAGCAAATCGTGCGCCGGATGCTCGAAGAAGGCTCTGAAGGGTTCAAGGGCGGGATGAGTGCAGAAATACATGTCGATGACTGGGGCGTCGAAAGCTACGGCGACGCGGGATTTGCAGGATCTCGCAGACAAGGGCCTGTTCGTCCCCTCCGGCGGCGGTCGGAGCACGAGTTACAAGGTAAACTTGTAGGCTGAAAATGTTTCAGGAGCCATTGAATAGCTTGCACGCCGGCAAGTCCGCCAAGAAGTCAGCCTCCTGAAGTTTCCTCTCGATTAAGTCATGGCCAATCTGGCCAATTCATTTTGCTCGCAGAACGCGGAGGGGATGGGGGCTGATGATCTTCTGTGCTCGCGCAACGCGCGGTCGCGGACTTTCCTGTTCATATTTGGCAACTTGCTCAAGTCCGGGGCGCTCAGCCACTAGACTGCGCTGAGCAAAGCCAGCACGGAGGGGAACAAAGGGTCAGACCCCATAGTTTTCCACCCAGTTCTAGTTTTCCTACCCGACTGAGTCTCAGTGGCCCCCCGCACCTTCGGCAAAGTTCGCGCTGAGTCCTGGCACATCTATTGAAGTCTGAAACAGTTCCAGACGCCATTCGAATCTTTAGACGCATGTCCTGAATCGAGAATGGCGCGGCATGGGCAGCCCCGCAGACTGGTAGGGTTGGGCAAACTGTGCGCTCGCGCCCAGCAGAAATAGGCTGCGGGCCAATTGAGAGATAGGCCGCGTGAATGGCAGTGCATTCTTGTGGGCGGTTATTGACACAGATCCTCGAAATGCGGATGATCTCTCAGCTTTTCAGTCACCAGAGTTCTGGCACGGTCAGGGATAGCTGCCTGTATTCATGTCCCTGCCGCTGTTCACTTAATAGTTGGGCGTCGCAGCATGTCATCCGCGCATTCCGACAATCGCAATCCGACCGGAATCGAGCATACCCAAGCGCGGCGGGATGAAAGCTTCCGGACGAGGTACTGGCGCCATGCCATTCGGTATGGCATTCAGTATTACGTAGCCGGCCGATTTACGGCAGCAAGCAACTTTACCCCGGTCTTGGCGAATCTACTGCACCATGCAGTTGAACTCTTCCTGAAGGCTTGCCTTGCTTACGACGATCCCGTCGAGAGGATTCGACAATACGGAAGCGGGAAGACTGGCTACCGACACAATCTCCCGCTTCTTTGGGTGGAGTTCAAGAAGCGCAACGCTGCCGCCGTGCGACCGGAGTTTGACCGCATCATTGACGCCCTGCACAAGTTCGAGGAAATTCGCTACCCGGAACAGCTCATTGATGATGGCGCCACCATCATCATCAACATCTTTGCCGTCGATGACCAACCCCGAGATGAGCGCGAAGCTGAACAGACTTCATATCTGTTGAGCTTGCCGGAAGTCGATGAACTGATGGGGCTGCTCTTTGCGTCAACGCGCTGCAATCGCGAGCTCTTCTTGGCAGAGGTGAACGATGAGCGCCGCAGGCTCTACTACCGCTGACGACGTCACTGTTTGGCCTCGCAAGCGTGAAACCATAGCACCCAATGCGCCCGATCACGGCGACGCCTAACCCTTCCATCGAGGGGATGCCAAAAAAGGCTGCGTCTTTTGTGCACCCCTCATGTCAAACGTTAGACCGCATAAGGCTTATTTCAATGGCCGAGCAATTGAAAAATCGATTTGGTGCCGATGTCCCAATGAAGATTGCCGAGATGATTGCCTCCGTCTATCAGCACTTCCCCAAAGGAGTGTTCATAAGGGACGTCCTTGATGGATACGCGCCCCTTGAACTCTTTCCGCGTGGGTGGAAAATTGCAAGAGCCATGCGACACCATCTACCTGAAGATTATCGCAAGGCTGTCGCGATTCTGATCAAATCAATTGGTCCCAAGCTCGATAAGACGGAAGATTACGGCATGGCTCCGTTTTTTTATCTCCCCCATGTGTTTTTCGTCGCTGAATACGGGCTCAATCATTTTGAGGAATCAATGCGCGCGCAGTATGAACTGACGCAGCGATTCACGGCGGAATTCAGCATCCGGCCTTATTTAGAAAAGTATCCTGCAGCGACTCTCTCGCGCCTACAGGATTGGGCTGTCGATCCTAGCGTTCATGTGCGGCGCCTGGTATCGGAAGGGACTCGGCCTCGTTTGCCCTGGGCACCGCGGCTTCGCGCATTTCAGGCTGACCCACGACCAGTACTCGCACTGCTCGAGATGCTGAAAGACGATCCGGAGCTATATGTGCGTCGCTCCGTGGCCAACAATTTAAATGACATCGGAAAGGATCATCCTGCCGTATTGGTTGGTGTTTGCAAGAAGTGGTTGATAGCCGCCACGAAGGAGCGCCGTTGGCTGATTGGCCACGCACTTCGATCCGCGATAAAACGGGGCGAAGCTGGGGCGCTTGAGGTGTTAGGGTTTGAGAAGACTGCCGGAGTGGTGATACGAAAGGTCCGCATCGCCCCCAAACGTGCCTCGATGGGAAAATCCGTCTCGATTGCTTTTGAAGTTATCAACACGAGCTCGAAGCGCCAATCGGTACTAGCGGATTTTCGTGTGCATTTCGTGAAAGCCAACGGCAGCACAAGTCCAAAGGTGTTCAAACTGAAGACTTTGGACCTTAATCCGAATCAATCAGAACTCGTGGGGAAGACCGTCTCACTGGTAGAAATGACGACCCGCAGGCATTATCCAGGGAAACACACCGTGGATGTTCTGTTGAATGGCCGTGTCAAACCCCTGGGTGCATTCGAACTACTGAAATTTTGACTATCGGTCTAACCAATCGAAACAGCGACCGGCGGCTCGATCAAGAAAATGTAGCGGGAGTCTTTTCTGGGCAAGTGACCTGCAGCGGTTGAACATGTTCTGCAACGGAAGAGTTCGCGCAGGGTCATAACCAGATAAATGGGATGACGTCCGCCGTTGCAACGACTGGTTAAACCTTGTAGAGTTCTCGACCGAGGCTGTAGGTTTCCCTACCGAGAGGAAAGCGATGACTGCACGAGCGTTGGCCCTCGAAAAGCAGGCGCAGAAGTTACCCGCAACGGAACGCGAACGGTTGGCCGAGCGACTGCTTGTACAGATGAAGCACGAACCGCTGACAGCCGTAGATGAAGCGTGGATCGCAGAGGCCGAGAAACGCTTTGGCGCGTGGAAGCGAAAGGCGACAAAGACCGTTTCTGCGGGCAAGGCACTGCGTGAGGTACGCAAGGAACTCCATCATTGAGCGTCCGCCTCGATCTCGCCGCGAAGCAGGAAATCCACCAAGCTGCATTGTTCTATGAAGATTGCAGGGAGGGGCTGGGGCACGAGTTCGTGGACTCGGTTGAGTCAGCCTTCGAACAGATTCAGCAACATCCCACCGTGTGGCGCATCCTGAAAGGGAGATTCCGACGCTATCTCCTTCAGAGGTTTCCCTATGGCATCATCTATGCTGTCGAAGGGAAAGTGATCTATCTAGCAGCCGTCATGCATCTGAAACACAAGCCTGGCTATTGGGTCTCGCGGGGCAAGGCCTGAAGGTCAAGCATGATAATCGTCCGGAGAAAGCTGAGATGATGAAGTATCCACGGAGTCCCAAAGCCCTCCTCGGTGGCATTGCCCACTTGGGGCGGTTTATTGACAAGATTCGTTTGCGGCATGTAGGGGAGATTCAGGATTACAACTACATCACGGTGGGGTTCGATAAGTACCTGATCGATTTTCTCCAGATCGATCCGAAGGCTTTCGAGCAGCGGGTGTTGGCCGGTGGGACGGATGAGGAGTTGCTTGCCTGGGTGAGGGCCAATAGTCGAAAGCCATCGGAGCAAGAAATCGCGCAATGGTCGCAGGGCCTTCTGTCATCCGGCCCAAAAGACGATGCAGCGCATCAGCGTTTTCAGGGACGGCTTGAAGGTATCGCTACAAAACGCGGCGTACCGGTTTCGACTCTTCCCTCAATCTCCACCTGGGCCGATGTGATTGAGCTGGATGAAGGGCGGATGTGACGGATAGTGCAGGTAGTTAGGCTGAAGGGGTTCAGGCTGAAGGCTAACGGGTTTAGAACTTCGATTCTCAAATTTCGGCCTTCAGCCTGAACACCTGAATGCTATAGTTTCTCGATAAAACAAAGCCGGCAACAACTGCAGTTGTTGCCGGCCTTTCTTGCCTATCAGAATGCTTAACGATTGTGGCCTTTGCGGCCAGCCATGTCGTGCCGTAGGTCTCGCCGGTCTCCACGCCGGTCTTGGCGATCGTGCCGGAGATCCCGATGATCTTTCCTGAGATCCTGCCGGTCTTGGCGAATATCTCGCCGATCCTGTGCGACTTGTTCAGGGCTCGCCCCTGACTGAACATCCTGCCGGAGATCTCGTCGATCTTCACGAATGTCTCGACGGTCTTGCCGCAGGTCGCGGCGGTCTTCCCGCACCTCTCCTCCCCCTGCATCGCCGTTTTCAGCCAAGGCGGGCTGTTGGACAGCCACAAGGGTGAGTGCCAGACTGGCGAATGTAATCCAGTGTCGTCCCTTCATCGGTGCCTCCTGGTTATAATTGAGTTCGGCATGCCTCCAAAGCATAGCAGATGTGTGCGCAGGCTCATTGTGTCTATTGGGGCCAACGCAGGGTGTGAGGTGTTGTTGACTTAAAATCTACGGGGGGAATCTCTTCGATGGCCTGAGGCAGAATGGAGGGAAAACCAGCCATCGTGCCTCAACTTCGTCTGAGATCGGCCTCAACCCAGGCATCACCCCAATTTTCATGGGGGAAAATGGTTGTATTTTATCCTCGTTGTGGCATCGACCTTGCGTTGGTAAGGATGCTGCTATCGCAACATTCAAATCTCATTCTATGGAGGATCAGCATGACCAAAACAGTGGCTTCATTGACGGCTGCCGCCGTGTTGTACGCCTTTACCAGTGCCTTGGCGCAAGTGCCGGAATCGGTTCCGGCTCCGACAGCTCCACCGGAAGTACCGGCTCCTCAGGCCACGGCTCCGGCAACCGCTCCTGCTCCATCGATGGAAGCTCCGAAGGGCGAGGGAGACAAGGAGTGGCATGGCAAGATGAGAGGGGAGAATCGGGGGAGAGGCAAGAGCGGGGAGCATCGGAAGGACGGAGAACATAAGCGCCGTGGGAAGCATCGTGACAAGCACGAGGACGGCGACAAGCACAGTGATCGTGGGAAGCACAAGGATCGTGAGAGGCACAGCGACAAAGACAAGCACGAAGATGACGACAAACACGAGAAGAACTAATCGATAACGTCATGCAGGCAATTCGAAACAAGGCGATCGGTCCTTACGGGCCGGTCGCCTTTGTATTTTTGGACTGCTTGGGTGGATTACGCGGCTGTTTGGTCAAGCAGTTTTTCACCGTTCGTAGCTCGCACGCGACTCTACATACAGGCACATTCCGTCCTGCGCTTCACGCTTCACAAACGACGCTTCACGGGCGAGAGCGGCGAATCCGCGCTTGCAGCAGAAGCATTCAGGGATAATGTGGGTTAAGGGCCGACGGCGCTAAGGCTCGATGTTGCGTAATCAGGCTGCGCGGGTATTTCTGTCGGTGGTAAGGCTGCTAGAAGATTTGTGACTCGTTCACGATCTCCCTGACTGTATCGAAGAAACTCCACTCCGAAGTGGCCGTCTTTGCACCAGCGAATCACCGAGACTTCTACGGCCAGGGGGGTTGGTTCTTGCGTAACAGCAATCCGCAGAGCGAGATAGGCCCCCGCATTCATCGCGATGTCGCTGCGCATTCTGCAGCCAGTGGGGGAGAGGTCGAACAAGACCCCTTCTCCGGCCCCGGTATCGCATTGGATACTCGCCGGGTAGTGGACTGGAACTCGCTGATGACATCGTGGTTGCATCGACATAATCTCCGTACATGAGTCTACTTGTAAGTATCGGTACGGGCAACAAAAACTTGATTTGTTTACGATGTGGCGATGAAACGGAACTGAGGGTGAGAGAATTACGCGGCGACTTTGGTGAGCAGTTTCTTTACTTCTACGTGGGCGAAGATCACATCGGGCTCCCGCTGAAGGGCTTCGTAGTAACTCCGTTCGAAACCGTCTCCTTCCTCTGAAGGACGGATGAGGGATCGGGCCTCTATCAGAAAGTGTTCCACCTCAACAAGCGATAGCTCGGACTTGTCATCCAAGAGTTCATCGATGCGAACAATCAGTTGCGATATGGGGTGAAGCCAGGTAAACCAAGGATCGTTCAACACCAAGTGCAGCAGCTCGCTGGTTGACTCGACGCGGCCATTGATGCGTTCGTAGGTGACCTGTTCTGCCAGAATGAGAGCTTTGTGAAGGCTCAAGAGGCTGCTCCGCACGTCGAGGATCTTCTCGCGGAGAAGGGAGGACTTTTTGATCAAGTTCTTCTGTGATACGGACGCCATGAAATTACTTTAGCAGGTTATTTTAAAAATGGTGGCTGCTATAAATAAAATTTAGTCAGGGGCCGCTTCCTGTCACGAGGTGAATATCGGCACATTCATCCTTGTACTGTAGCAGAGTGTAGAAAAAAACATCGGTCTGTCTTGTTCATTTGGTCTGTTCGGTCTGTCTGGTTTATTTCGTTAAAGCAAACTAACCGGATAGACCAGACAGACCAAATGAACTAGACAGACCACATACGAAGTGTGAGCAGGCAAGGGTTGAGTGGCTTGCCTGGACGAAGTTATGCAGCTTCTGCCAGCAAGGTACGTGTGACGTGGAAGTGGGCAAGCAGCACATCAGGGGCTCGATTGAGAGCTTCGTAGTAGGCGCGTTCAAATCCGTCGCCTTCGATCGACGGGCGTAGCAGGAGACGGGCTTCGTTGAACAGGTGGTCGATGTTCTCCTCTGTGATATCGAAGGCCTCGTCGTTCAGCAGATAGTCGATCCGAACAAGAATGTCCGACACGGGATGCAGCCAGATGAACCAAGGATCCTTCAGCATCAGTTCGAGCAACTGCTCTGTTGAGCCGATGCGCCCATGAATGTGCTCGTAGGTTTTCTGTTCTGCCGCAATGAGCACCAGATGCAGTGCCAGGAGTTTCCGGCGCAGGCCTAGCAGCCGATGGCGAAGACGACGCTGGGGTTGAGGCTGCTGTCGCTGCATTAGCGGCCGACCCTGGTTCCGAATATGGCGAAGAGTTCTCCTGTGAGATGGCCGGTATCGGCTAGGTCTCTGGCCTCTTTTCGCCTGATGTAGTCGTTAAGCAGGCGCCCGTTGGCAGCCCTGTGGACGTGGGGTAAGTCGAGATTCATGTGGTAGCGTTCAACGGCGCCGGCTACGCGACTGATAAAGACCACTGTGCCGTCGGGATCTTGCCGTTCGACAATCCCCACGTGCGTCAGCGGATCATTTACCTCGCCATCACCGTTGTAGTCCCATGTGTCGTTGAAGAAGACGAGATCGCCTGGGTGAGCGACCGGTCCCTGGTGAAACGTGCCCAGTTGCTGTATGTGCGCATAGATGAGGCGGACGCCGTTTGCTTCAGGATCGTTCTCGCTGCTGCCGTACAGATCGATCCCGTGCCGGAGAAACACCGCACGCGTCACCCCTGCGCAATCGTAAGCAATGCGCCGGCCGTTGCTCTCGATCGTTTTGGCGCCGACCAGTTTGGCTGCTGTCTGGACGATCGCATTCCGGCTCGGCGCGCGCTCGACGGATCGACAACAGGGACGCTCTATCGAGAGCGGCGCGCGAGGCCGTTCGACCTGCGTGGCGCAACCTACGAGCGTCACGGTGGCGATAGCGGTTGTGATGAAGAGAAATCGCATCAGCTTTATTGTACGTTGAGGAACCGGCCTTGGGCCGTCTCCAGAAGCTGGTCGATATCTTCATGCCGGGTGACGGAACGTGACACAGTCTGAATCTTCAAATGATTTCTCACTCGCCGTGGTCGTGCATGCTGGTTGAGAGAGCCATCGGAGAGGAATGCTAGCACGAGGCTCGCGCCTCACCAAGCAAAGGAAGTATTGCTGCGGTGCTCGCAGGATGCTCTAAATGGCCGTCAGCAAGGCCGCAGGCGAATCGAAACCGGAGGCGTACCCTCAGGGGTACGTTGAGGATTTCGATGAGCTGAGAACGAAGCTGGCGGACTTTTGGGGCATCCTGCTATTAGGTTTTGGTGGGGGAGGCCAAGGCCTTGTTAATCTCCCGGATGAGGCTCCGTTCAATCTCCGCGACCTCCTCTGCGCTGACGCTGAGGATGCGTCCACCCTGGGCCAGCTTTTCGAAGTCGGCCTTGACGTTGAGCTTGGTGATGTTCGAAGGGAGCGCATGCAGCGACAGCACGTATTGATTCCGTGAGCCTGGGACTTCAAGCGAGATAGGTGGGGAAACTTTCCGTTCCGTCACGTAGACCGCTTTCTGATCGGTCTTGATACTCACTTTGAAGTGGTATCCGTTGCGGCTGAGGGATTCTTCCACCATCTTGGCGACGGTACTCAAGGGGCGTGGGATGTCTTCAGTCTGGGCCCCCTTCTCCTCGACATGGATATTCTGCGCGGCTTGCGCTGCTGCGGTTTTTTGGACGTCGGCGCTCAGTTTTTTTGCCTGGGCTGTTTGTATGGCCAAATTGTCAGCGGCGGATTTGGCCTCGGCCTTGGCGCTTTCGGCCGATTGCTTCGCGTCGCGCAATTCCTGGTTCAGCAGATCGATCTGCTGATGCATGACTTTGTTCCCATCCTGCAGCGAGCTGACCACCGACTCCTGTTTGCTCAGTTGCTTGCGAAGCGACTCACTTTCCGCCTTGTACGGTGAATCGTCTGGCTTGCAACCGCTGGCCGAGACACAGAACGCGATCGCTCCGATCCACAGGAACCATTGGTTCGATTGAGTCCTATTGCGCACGTCACGTCCCTCCATGTGAATTTCAGGATTATCCACGCTTCGCATCGGCTTGTCCACGCCGGATTCCGTGAATTGACCGGTCCCCTTTCCAGAAGTTATGCTCGACTTACGATGACTCGACTGACGGTTCTCCTTATCGGTGCGTTCCTCTTTGGTGGTTTCATAGACGCGTCAGAAGCGCTGGCTGATTCGGATCGGCAGCGCGATGCTATTCCTGCTGAAGACTATGCCTTGTACGACCAAGTGGTGATGAGCAAGTTTCTCACGTCAGCGACTCAGTCGGTCGTGATCGAACGCATGACCCGGCTCCGTCTCTCTCCAGATCAGGATGGAGCGACGACCATCGGAGCTTTTCACGAGCAGGAGTACGTTGGCAGTAAACTCCCGGCTGACCTCATCCGGGAGTTCATCGCGGTCAATCGGCACCCAAGCAGGCTTGAAAGACAATTTCATTTTGCGGTCGGCTACCGGTTCGCCACAGGGGGTAGCATTGAAGAGCCAGAGGTTTCCCTCACACCGTACATTGGGGGACTGGCGCCCTTCTTTTTTGCGCCTGTCCCCGTCAGAGGTGCAGCGGGACAGGCGCCGACGCAGACGTCGGAGCCAGTCCCTTGGGCTCGTGCAAGATCAATTCAAGCGCCGTCGGTTCTGAATCGGCTGGCTTTCTCTCGCGTCGCGCGAAGCCTGCGCAACGATCATGCGCTGCTGTATGTCGACGTCCTACGTCCAGACGGCACCGGAGCAGGATTCCTTGTGTGGTGCCGCCGTCAAGGACGAAGTTGGGCGTTATTCGATACGGAAGTCGCTTGGACCATTCTGTCTCAGGTCGAACCAGAGGAAGGGCCACTGCTTGCGCCTTGATGGGCTTGGACAGTAGCATGCGTTCATCATGTCCACCATGATCCGAAAAACATTCTCTGTCCCGCCTCTTGGCTGCAATTGCTCGATCATCGGCGATCCGGTGACGAAGCAGGCTATCGTCGTCGATCCCGGTGGCGCGCACGAGCGAATCCTCCAGGTGGTGCAGCAACTTGGCTTGACGGTCACGCATATCCTTCACACCCATGCCCACTTCGACCACTTTCTCGCCTCTGGAGAAATGAAGAAGGCGACGGGGGCGACGCTCTGTCTGCATCAGAGCGATCTTGAGTTGTGGGAGAATCTCGAATTGCAGTGCCGGGTGTTCGGCGTCGCTTACCTGCCGGTTCCAATGCCTGACTACTGGCTCCAGGATGAGGAAAAACTGCTGGTCGGCCAGGTCTCTGCTGTTGCGCTCCATACGCCAGGCCACACCCCCGGGTCCATGAGTTTTTATTTTCCGGTCGACAACGTGGTCTTGGCCGGCGACACACTTTTTCGCGGCAGCATCGGGCGCACCGATCTCTGGGGCGGAGATTTCGACGTGATTGAACGATCCATTCGAGAACGGTTGTATACCTTGAAGGATACGACGATCGTGGTGACAGGGCATGGACCGGAGACCGAGATTGGGGTGGAGAAGGAGACGAATCAATTCTTCCGCGTTTAGCAGGATGCTGAAAAAGGATGTGGGGTAGCTGGGACGATCCCCATGCTCGCGCAACGCGCGGCCTCAGAAGAATGAGAGGGAGCGGCCAGGTGCCCTTTTTGCTCGCAGAACGCGCACGGTGAGACGGTGCTCGTTCGATGCGCGCAGTAAAGGGCAGCCTTGGCCACTCCCTCCAAGAGAGGCATAAGGAATCGGAAGGCCCTCGCTCGGGCAAATGGCACGTCTTGGCGTGCCAGCGGGTGGGCGGGTGAAAAAGCTGCGCGCAGTGAGGATCATCCCTGCCACCCCTTAGTAAAGTGGGTGAGTGGTCGTGTGCTGCGGCCTTGCTGACGGCCTTTTTGAGCATCCTGCAGGAGGTACAACCATGACGATATTTATTCGAGCCGTCTTTGCAAGTATCCTTCTTGCCGGACTATTTCATGTAGAGGCGAAGGCGAACGGTGGCCTCGCCAATCCCTCCGATCCAGTTACGATCACTGAGGTGAAGGTTCGTATTTCCGATCACGGCGCTGTCGTGCGTTTGTTGGCCGAAGGCAAGGCCATTCCGGTTTTCGTCGATCTGACAGTCGCG
>CAMDRK010000062.1 GCA_945906715.1 Nitrospira lenta | reverse complement strand
GATCCTCTTGGTAGAGATGATTCTGGAGTATATAAGATTCCACTGAGGGCGGCAACAGATTTGCCACCGGATGCCCTTGGCGGATTTGCGAGCGAATGTCCGAAGCGGAGATCGGGTTTGGTGGTAGTTTGAGGCAGATCAGGCCTTGTGTTCCGAGCGGCGCCTCGATTCGTGAAATCCGGCCTGCATCCAAATCCATCAGTGAAGGAACTGGAATGGGCGGAAGCAGTGGAACGGTTGAGAGAGAGCGAAACGATAAGCCTGGCCGCGAGAGGACGACGAAGCGGCAGAGTTCCAGCAATGTCCGCGGCTCACGCCAGGAGGGAAAGTCCAGAAAGGCATCAATCCCGATCAAGAAAAAGAGCTGGGTGCGCGCTCCATAGGTCTGTTGCAGCAGGCGAATGGTATCGATGGTGTAGGACTTGCCTGGCCGGCTGATCTCCACATCCGAGATGGCGAGCGTGGGGTCTGAGGAGATGGCCAGGCGAACCATTTCATAGCGGTCTTGAGCCGGCGCCAGACTTCCGTTCGGCTTATGGGGAGGGTGACTCGTGGGAACGAAGAGAATTTGGTCGAGCCCGAGGGCCTCGCGTGTCTGGCGTGCAATGGCCAGGTGCCCGTTGTGCACGGGGTTGAAACTGCCGCCCAATAATCCAAGACGCAGGATTGAGTGCTGAGTGCTGAGTGCTGAGTTTATTGAATCTGACGAACTCATAACTCAGAACTCATAACTCAAAACTTATAGAATGACCAGGTTGTCCCTATGTATGACTTCCTCATACTCCTGTGGGCCGAGCTGTTGCTGGATCTCGGTCGTTTTGAGCCCTTTGATCCGTATCAAGGTGTCGGAGGAAAAGTTCACGAGTCCTTTGGCGAGCTCTTTGCCGTCTTGGTCGAGGCAGCTGACCGCATCTCCCGTATCGAACGAACCGTTGACGGCTAGAATGCCCGAAGCCAACAGGCTCTTGCCCCGTCGGACCAGCGCATCGACCGCTCCGGGGTCGAGCGTCACGGTTCCTCGCGGCCTGAGGGTGAAAGCGATCCAATGTTTGCGGCTGGTGAAGCGACGCTCCTTCGCGAGGAAGAGGCTGCCGCCAGGGCCACCGGCTAATACTTGCGGAAGGAGACCTGGCTTTTGCCCATTCAAGATCAAGGTGGCCACGCCGTATTCACTGACTTTCTTGGCAGCCCGAACTTTTGTGGCCATGCCCCCGGTTCCTTCGAACGTAGTGGAGACGCCTGCTCGTTCCTCGATCTCTTGTGTTATCTCAGGGATTAACGGGATCAGTGTGGCTGCGGGGTTCTTGCGCGGATCTTCGGTAAATAGGCCGTCGATATCGGACAGGATGACCAGCAGTTCCGCGTCCACCAGATGGGCCACCTCGGCAGCCAAGGTATCGTTATCTCCCACACGGATTTCATCCACGGCAACCGTATCGTTTTCGTTGATGATGGGGACCACGCCAAACCCGATCAGCGCACTCAGGGTGTGGCGTGCATTGAGAAACCGCCGCCGATCGGCGAGGTCCTGGTGGGTCAATAGAATCTGCGCGACCTTGATGTCGAGTCGCTCAAACGATTTTTCGTACGCCCACATGAGCCGGCTTTGCCCGACCGCCGCAGCGGCCTGCTTCACAGGGAGGCTCTTGGGGTATTCCTTCAATCCCAACTTCTTGATACCGGAGACGATTGCGCCGGAGGAAACGATCAGAATTTCACGTCCGCTCGACCGGAGGGCTGCGATTTCATCCGCGAGCCGATCGATCTGTTCCGGGCGTAGTCCTGTGTCTCGTGACGCGACGAGACTGCTCCCGACTTTGATGACGATGCGGGTGGTCCGTTTTAGGAGTTCGTCTCGCATGGTGTCGCTCGAAGCTGTGCCACCTGTTGCCCTACATAGGTGACGAGTTCCGTCAGTCCTTCTCTCGTGGCTGCAGAGATTGCGAGGCACATATAGCGATGGCGCTTACAGTACTGCTGCAACTCTCGCAGGCGAACCCCATCTCCGGCCACGTCGATTTTTGTCGCGACGACTGCGAAGGGGCGTGTGGTGATCGGCTCATCGTAGGCGGCTAATTCCTGACGCAGGATCTCGAAACTCTTGACTGGCTCCTCGGGGGACCACTCCGATACGTCGATCATGTGCAGCAAGAATGATGTGCGTTCGATATGCCGGAGAAATTGGAATCCCAGCCCCTTCCCTTCGTGGGCGCCTTCGATAATTCCGGGAATATCTGCGACGGCAAAACTTCCCTTTTCTCCCCAACGAACGATCGCCAGATTCGGTGTCAGCGTAGTGAAGGGATAATTGGCGATCTTCGGTCGTGCGGCTGAGATAGCGGCGATGAGCGTCGATTTTCCGGCATTAGGAAAGCCCACCAGCCCGACGTCGGCCAACAGTTTCAGCTCAAGTCTGAGCGACCGCTCTTCGCCTTCCGTGCCTGTTTCGAATTCTGTTGGCGTGCGATTGGTCGGCGTAGCGAAATGGCTGTTCCCTCGTCCGCCCCGGCCCCGGTGTGCCCCCACAAACCGCTGCCCGGGAGTGATCAGATCGGCTAACATCTCATTGGTCTGATCGTCGAAAATGACGGTGCCGACCGGAAGGGCCACCACCACGTCCTCTCCGGTTCTTCCGGAACAGTTGGCGGCGCCACCCTGGCGACCGACCTCTGCCTCGTAGTGTTTTTGATACCGGAGGTCGAGGAGCGTGGTCATGCGAGGCGAGGCTTCAAACACGACATCACCGCCGTGGCCGCCATCGCCACCATCCGGCCCGCCGCGCGGGACGAATTTTTCACGCCGAAAACTGCATGACCCATCGCCGCCGCTGCCGGCTTTAATATGGATACGGACTTCATCGACAAACATCGGCGCACCGTTTCAGCGTAAGGATCCAATAGGCACGACATACGAGGAACATCCCGTTGCACCTCTACCCATGCCGGGAGTCCTCGTGGTCACGACCCTGTGACGAGAAAAGAAGAGAAGAATGTATTATGGAATCGCGGGCGCGGCGTAGACGCTGATCTTCTGCCGTCCGCGACCGCGTTCGAATTTCACGATTCCTGTGATGCGGGCGAAGAGGGTGTGATCTTTGCCGAGACCCACGTTGAATCCGGGGAAGAACTTTGTCCCGCGCTGACGGATTAGAATCGATCCGGCCTTTACGGTCTCTCCACCGTAGGCCTTAACCCCAAGATATTGGGGATTGCTATCGCGTCCATTTCTAGTTGATCCGCCGCCTTTATTTGTTGCCATGGCTGGTCCCCGTTAGGCCGTTTCGATGCCGGTAATGCGCAATTTGGTAAAGCCCTGGCGATGGCCATTGGTCCGCCGATAGTTTTTGCGCCGTTGCTTCTTGAAGATGGTGATGGAACGGGTCCGGCCCTGGTTAATGATTTCGGCTTTGACGGTGGCCCCTTTGACCAACGGCTGTCCGATTTCTAGGCCTTTGTCACCGTGGACCAGCCGAACCTGGCCGAGTTCGATCGTTCCCCCAACCTCGCCAGGAAGGGACTCAACTAGGACCAATGAGCCGGTTTCAACCCGGTACTGCTTGCCGCCTGTCTCAATAATTGCGTACATAAGCCCCTGTCTCCGTTACAGAAGATGAGTTTGTAACATAGGGATTTGAAGCCTGTCAAGATAAAGGCCGCGCGGCCCTCGATTTATCCTTGATGAAGCCTGTCGGCGAACATTGTCCCCTTCCTTCGGGTTACCCTATTCGTTGGCTATCCTGCATTGGATTCTGGGCGTATGCTGTTTTTCTCATGTCGAACTATTTCATAGATTGGAGATTATGATGGCCGATTTACGGAAGCCTCTTTCCACCAAACTAAAGGGCATTCAATTTGTGCTCCGTCCCTATCGTCGTATACCAATCAGGCACGCACTCCATTATCTCAGTACAGAGTATGTGGGGAAGGGCCTCGTGACCAACCTGTCTCGATCCGGGCTACGTATTCAAGGCGAACATACAGTTGAACCAGGCCTTAGTCTAGCGTTGCGCCTCAGACTGTCAGCCGATGGTCCGACCATAGAAGTTGAACGAGCAACGGTTCGGTGGGTGGATGGGTATGATTTTGGTATGGAGTTCGATCACCTCAGTCCATTAGCTGCAGCGCATATTACCAAGGTCGTGAGCCAGAAGATTTGCGCCCTTCGGATAGTCTCCTGACCGATACTCCTTCGCCTCGCTTGCCTGTGGGCCTTGCCTGGGCCATATGCTTGACGCTTCTTCCAGCCCGCTGCTATATTCCGATTCTATCGTTCGATCGTTCATGGCCTGCCTTCGTTATCTATGCTTGAGCCACAAGGGAAAATTTGGATGGATGGGTCGTTCGTCAATTGGGCGGACGCGCATGTCCACGTAATGACCCATTCGCTGCATTATGGACTGGGCGCATTCGAGGGGCTTCGCTGCTACAAGGGAAAGTCCGGTTCCGCAATTTTCCGACTACAAGAACATGTCGATCGGTTGTTCGATTCCGCCCATATCGGCATGATGCAGATACCCTTCGACAAGAAGCAGGTGGCTGCGGCTATCGTGGAGACCGTCAGAGTCAACAAGCTGGAGGCCTGCTATATCCGCCCGCTCGTTTATATCGGGCACGGCGCGATGGGAGTCTATCCCGGCGACAATCCCATCAAACTAGCCATCGCTGCCTGGACCTGGGGAGCCTACCTCGGGGACGATGCGATTGCAAATGGGATGCGGGCCCGTGTGTCGTCATTTACGCGTCATCACGTCAACGTCTCGATGACGAGGGGGAAAATTTCCGGCTACTATGTGAACTCGATTCTCGCAAAGCGGGAAGCGAAAGCGGATGGATACGATGAAGCCATTCTTCTCGATACCGAAGGGTATGTGTCCGAGGGGACGGGGGAAAACATCTTCATCGTGCGTAAAGGGCAGATCAAAACCACGCCGCTCACCTCGATCCTCGATGGCATCACCAGAAGCTCCGTCATCGAATTGGCACGGGAGCGGCGTATCCCTGTGGTGGAGGAACGCTTCACGCGCGATGATATGTACATCGCGGATGAAGTATTCGTGACCGGGACCGCTGCCGAGCTGACGCCGGTGCGGGAGATCGACAATCGCCGCATTGGAACCGGCACGCCAGGTCCGATTACGCAAGCGTTGCAGAAGGCGTATTTTTCCATCGTGCGTGGGGAGGATCCTTCCCACGAGGCGTGGCTCACCCGTATTTAGTAAGACGCTGAGTCGCGGTTAGCTCTTACCTTCTCACTCCCCATCGGCATTCTTGGCAACTGTGAAGCGCCTCTCTTGTTCGGGCGAGACTCGCGAGACTTGCCCGAAAAGCGAGACGGACGACGGTTCGAGGTCCGAAGTTCGAGGTTTTCGGAACTTCGAACCCAGAACTTCGAACTTCGGTTCGCGCCTGTCGCGCGCGCTCTTCTAGTGTTTGCCGGAGGAAGCGTCGTCTGGCTTGTGGGTTTCAGCGGCCGGGGCTGCCGGCGTCGTGGCTGGTAGTTCTGGAGCAGGCTGCGAAGTCTCTTTCTTATTGAGATCGATGACCGTGGAAGAGAAAGCGCGCTCTTTCGCGAGAATAGCGAGGCCGAGCGAGGTCAACATGAAGACGGCTGCGACGGCGACCGTGAATTTACTCAGAAAGTTGGCGGGGCCCCGGCTACCGAAGACGGTTTGGCTGGAGCCGCCGAAAGATGCGCCGATCTCGGCGCCCTTTCCTGATTGCAAGAGGATTGCGCCGACCATGAGGAAACAGACCATGACGTGAATAATGATGAGGAAGATATACATGGCACTCCGATCAGTTAGGCGCGCTGTCCCTGAACAAGATCAATGATTGTAGCAAACGAGTCGGGGTTGAGACAAGCCCCACCTACTAAAACTCCGTCGATCGCATCTGAGACGAGAAGCGGCACAATGTTTTGGGGCGTGACGCTGCCGCCGTATAGAATTCTGATGGCCGAGGCTGTTTGGCTATCCCAGCCGGTCTCAATGAATAAGCGGATCGAACGATGCACGGTCACGGCCTGCTGCGTCGTGGCCGCGCGCCCCGTGCCGATGGCCCAGACCGGTTCGTAGGCGATTGTCACGGTCGCCAGATCCTGTGCGGCTAAGCCTGCCAGGCTGACCTTCAGTTGATCTGTGACGACCGATTCCGTTCGGTTCGCCTCACGTTCCGCCAGCGATTCTCCCACACACAAGATCGGAGAAAGTCCATGCGTCAAGGCCGATCGGACCTTCTTCTGAATATTCTCATCTCGTTCGCCAAAGAGCGTGCGACGTTCAGAGTGGCCGACGATCACATACCGGCAACCTAGCTCGCGCAACATCGGAGCGGAAACTTCCCCGGTGAAGGCCCCCTGCTCCTCCCAATGGACATCCTGCGCCCCGAGGTTGATCCAGGAGGAGTGGCCTAAGGTGCGGTAGGCCGTTTCGAGGGCTGTAAAGGGCGGCGCAATGACCACGTCGGCATGAGGCGATGCGGATACTCGTTCGCGGAGGTCGCGAATGAAAGCTGCGGCCTCCGAAGCCGTCTTGTTCATCTTCCAGTTACCGACGATGAGAGGTCTGCGCAAGGTATCTCGATGTCCGAAGGTGGTAGTGGTAGAGGATATGCGCCAACGGCAAGGCGATTCCTAGACTCGATCCGGGAGGGCGGTCAAGCCCGGGAGTTGTTTGCCTTCCAGCAATTCCAGCGCGGCGCCGCCGCCGGTCGAGATAAACGACATATTTTCCGATTCACCGGCTCGATGCACAGCCAGCGCTGTTTCACCTCCGCCGACGATTGTCAGGGCGTAGGCATCCGCAACCGCGTGAGCCATCGCGAGCGTCCCTCGCGCGTAGGCATCGATTTCGAATACGCCCATTGGACCGTTCCACAGAATCGTTTTCGCATTCTGGACTGCTTCGTTGAAGAGCTTAACGGAGGCCGGGCCAATGTCGAGTGCGTACCACTCCTTGGGAATTTCCTGGACCGGAACGATCTTCGATTCCGCCCCAGGCTCGCGGCTGGCTGCGACGACACAATCGACCGGCAGGTAGAATTTCACGCCACGGGAAAGGGCATGGTCCTCAATGCCTTTCGCAAAATCCAACATGTCATTTTCGACCAGGGAGTTGCCGATTTCCAACCCCTTCGCCTTTAAGAAGGTAAAGGCCATGCCGCCACCGATAATGACTTTGTCGACGCGCTTGCCCAGATTTTCGATGACGCCGATCTTCCCGGACACTTTTGCCCCGCCGAGAATGGCGACAAAGGGCCGAACGGGGTTTTCGACGGCGCCTTCAAGGTATTCGATCTCTTTCTTGAGGAGGAAGCCGGCGGCTGAGGCTGGAATGTATTTGGTGATGCCGACGGTAGAAGCATGGGCCCGGTGTGCGGCGCCGAACGCATCGTTGATATAGACATCGCCGAGAGCTGCCAACGCTTTCGAAAAATCGTCGTCGTTTTGCTCTTCCCCTTTATGGAATCGGAGGTTTTCAAGGAGCAAGACGTCTCCCGGCTTCATCTGTGCGACAAGCTTTTCCACCGCCGGGCCGATGCAATCCGGTGCAAACTGAATATCTTTGCCCATGAGCCGTCCCAGGCGTTTTGCCACCGGGGCTAGACTGTACTTGGGGTCGTATTTTCCATTCGGTCGACCGAGGTGCGAACAGAGGATCACCTTGGCTCCGTCGTCGACGACTCGATTGATGGTCGGCAGGGTCGATCGAATGCGGGTATCGTCGGTGATTTGGTGTGAATCGTCCAATGGGACGTTGAAGTCGGCACGGATGATGACGCGCTTGTCTCGCAGCACGACATCGTCAATCGTTTGTTTGCGGAGATTCATTGCGGCTCCGTCCGGTCGGTTATTCCTGGAATGGGAGTCAGTGTGGAACAGAATCGGGCTGAGGCGGTATCACCTCAGCGGTCCCTTAGCGCCTCGCTCCTGTCGCGATCACCTTGATGAGGTCTCGGACCCGGCATGAATAGCCCCATTCGTTGTCGTACCAGGCCGTCACCTTGACCATCCGCTTGTCGATGGCCATTGTGAGCGGGGCATCGAATGTGGCCGAATGTGAGTCGCCTTTTTGGTCGATTGAGACGATCGGGTCTTCAGAATAGAATAGGATGTTTTTCATCGGGCCATTCGCCGCTTTCTTGAAGGCAGCATTGACGGAGGCGACGTCACAATCCTTTTCGGTTTCGACGGTCAGATCCACCAGCGAGACATTCGGAGTGGGAACGCGGATGGCGAGGCCGTCGATCTTGCCCTTGAGTTGCGGCAGTACCAGGTGCAGCGCCTTTGCCGCGCCGGTACTGGTTGGGATCATCGACATGCCTGCCGCGCGCCCGCGCCGCAAGTCTTTGTGCGGCAGATCGAGCAACTGCTGGTCGTTGGTATAGGAATGGATCGTGGTCATGACGCCGTGCTTGATGCCGAAATTATCCAACAGCACTTTTGCGACGGGAGCGAGACAATTGGTCGTGCAAGAGGCGTTGGAGATGATGTGGTGTGTTTTCGGGTCGTAGTCCGCGTCGTTGACACCCAGTACGATGGTGACGTCTGGGTCCTTCGCCGGCGCGGAAATAATGACGTGCTTGGCTCCGGCAGCGATGTGCTTTCCCGCGCCTTCACGATCGGTAAAGCGTCCGGTCGATTCGATGACGATGTCGACTTCCAGTTCCTTCCAGGGAAGCTCTTTGGGATCCTTGATCGCGAGCACCTTAATGGGCTTGCCGTCGATGAGGATCTGATCGCCTTTGGCCTCGACGTTCCCCTGTAACGTTCCGTGTACCGAGTCGTATTTCAAGAGATAGGCGAGTGTCTTGGCATCCGTAAGGTCGTTCACTGCGACAAAGTGGAGGTCGGGATCGCCGAGCGATGCCCGCAGGACATTTCGTCCGATCCGCCCAAATCCATTAATACCAATCCGAATAGCCATGACGAGTAGTTCCTCAAGAAGAATATGGACCGGTTGAATCTACCGGTCAGAATGACGGCGATAGTATCGGCGCTCCTGGGTCTTGTCAAGCCATTCCAACGTAGTAATTCTGTGCAGGATCAGAGGCCTATCACTATCGCAAGAAGCGTAGATCACGGCACAGTTGGCGCGAAGATCGCGAACCTGTCCCTTGCGTCTCTGTTGCTTGGTTCGTTAGAGTTTGCCGATTCTAGGAGCCTGTCCAACATTGACCGTTCTACTGCGGCGAATGATGGCTAGGCATATACGTTGTTCTCGACCTCGAAAAATCCTCACCGTATTCCAGCGAATACGCCTCCGGTTTTTCGTGGTCTGCGGCCGCGCATCTGCCTGGCCCTCCTTCGCCTCATCACGAAGGCAATGTCAGACAGGCTCCTAACGTGAGACGTTTTCCTTTGAGGCAGCGGTGAATCTCTTTAAACAGACCACGCAGGTGCTGGAGTGGCCGAGACTGCTCGATGCCCTTGCTGTGCACGCCAGATCGACGATGGGGGCGGCACGCTGTCGTGCACTCGAATTGGCGACCAGCTTTCAGGACTCGCAGCGGCGGCAACAGGAAACCACGGAGATGGGACAGCTGCAAGCCTCCGGAGAGGCTCTGCCGGTCCTGGCATTTCCTGATATTCGAGATCTGCTGACTCGGGCGAAGAAAGGGGCGGTGTTGGAGGTCCATGAACTCCGGGATTGCGCGCTGGTGCTGGAGTTGCTTGATGAGAGTGGACGTTTCGTGGGACGGCATCAGCAGGACGCGCCTGCGCTGGTGTCCGTCGGACATCCCTTGCAATCGGTGGGGGGGCTTCGGCCTGTGAAGATCGCGCTGGATGCGGCGATCCATCTAGACGGCTCAATCAAGGAGTCGGCAACACCCGAGTTGCGACGCCTGACTCATCTGGCCCATGCACTCAAACAACAGATGCGCGATCAAGTAAGTCAGATGCTGCATTCGCGTCGCTATGAGGAAATATTACAAGAACAGTATTTTGCCCAGCGAGAAGGCCGGTATGTCATCCCGGTGAAAGCCGACATGCGTGGAAGAGTTCCTGGGATCGTCCATGACGTGTCGGCCAGCGGGGCGACGGTGTTTATCGAGCCGCGCGAGCTGGTCGAACTGAACAATTCCATCAAAGTGGCGGATCTGGAGATCGAACGGGAAGTGCGTCGTATCCTCCGTGAGTTGTCTGCTCTCGTTGCGGCGCAATCGGAAGTCGTGCTGGCGGGGCTCGAAGCGCTGGCGATGCTTGACGGTATTTCGGCGAGGGCATCGTTTGGTCGTCAATTAAAGGCGCAACCAGTCGATCTCAACGCAGACGGGCGGGTGAGACTGTTGCAGGCCAGGCATCCCTTGCTTGTATTGTCGAAAGAGCAGGTGGTTGCCAACGATATTTTCTTGGATGAATCGATTCACGTGCTCGTCATTTCCGGTCCCAATACGGGCGGGAAGACCGTGACCCTCAAGATCGTCGGGCTCTTTGCCTTGATGGTCCGGGCCGGACTGCATTTGCCCTGCGGCGCAGGCTCCGAAATGGCGATCTTTTCCGACGTCTATGCCGATATCGGCGACGCCCAGGACCTGGCCCGCGATCTATCCAGCTTTTCGGCGCACATGACCCAGATGATTCAGTTGCTCGATGAAACGGACCGTCATGGGAGGAGCGATACGCATGGTATCCCGCGGCAATGGTTGGTCCTCCTTGATGAACCGGTGACCTCGACCGATCCGACGGAAGGGGCGGCCCTGGCCGAAGCCTTGCTCTGTCGGCTGGCCACACTGGGGATGAAAGTCATCGCGACGACGCACTACGGATCGCTGAAGGCCTTGGCCCATACGATGCCGGGCTTTGCAAACGCTGCAGTCGAGTTCGACGTGGCGACACTGTCGCCGACCTATCGGCTCTTCATGGGGGTGCCAGGTGGATCGTCTGCGCTTGAGATTGCCAGCCGATTGGGGATGGACCGGGCCTTGATCGATGAGGCGAGACAGAAGCTCCATAAAGATGAGCGGGTCATGGAAACGATGCTGCATGATCTGCAACTCACACAACGGCAGTTGGCTGACGACCTGGCCCGGGCTGTCGAAGCCAGAGGTGAAGCTGAACTGGCCGAGCAGCGCGCGAAGGCACAGTTGGCTCACCTGGAAGAGACCGAACGGGAAGCACAAAAAGGTCTCAAGCGAAAACTCAGTGAACAGTTCAGTCGAGCACGGGCAGAAGTGCAGGCTACGGTGGATACAGTCAAGGGCGAGCAGAAGTTGATCAAAGCCAAAGCAGCGAAGCAACGATTGTTCGAGTTAGAGGCACAGACGAGAGCGGATTTGGCCCCGACTGACACGCCGATTCCGCTTGAGCAGTTGGGGGTGGGGGATCAGGTT
>CAMDRK010000061.1 GCA_945906715.1 Nitrospira lenta | reverse complement strand
CCTGATGCGGTGAAGAAGAACGCGATCGGCGATATTATTTCCCGTTATGAAAAAGCTGGGTTAAAACCAGTGGCCATACGCATGATGCAGTTCTCCAAATCGACAGCAGAGGGGTTTTATGCCGTGCATAAGGCCCGTCCGTTTTTCGATAGTCTCTGCACCTTCATGGTATCCGGTCCGGTTGTCGTGCTGGTGCTGCAGGGTGACAACGCAATCAAGAAAAATCGGGAGCTGATGGGTGCGACCGATCCGGCTAAGGCGGAGGTGGGCACGATTCGCAAGGCCCATGGGGCGAACATCGAATTCAACGCCGTGCATGGGTCCGATTCACCGGAGACCGCCAAGTTCGAGATCGGATATTTCTTTGCTGAGATGGATCTAGTCGGATAGGGACGACTGAGGGGAGCGCGCATGATTCCTAAAGACCTCCGTTACCACGAAGAGCATGAATGGGTGCGAGTGAGCGGCACGCACGCGACTGTCGGTATCAGTCATTTCGCCCAGGATGCGTTGGGCGATATCGTGTTCATCGATATGCCGAAGCCCGGTTCTGTCGTCACGGCAGGGCAGCAGATCGGTGAGGTCGAATCGACCAAGACGACCTCCACGATCTACACGCCTGTGAGCGGTACCATTGTTCAAATCAATGCCGACTTGAAAGATCATCCGGAAGTGGTGAACTCCGATCCCTATGGCAAAGGCTGGATGGTGGTGATCGATCTGTCGAGTGCGAGTGAGGTGGACAAACTGATGACCGCTGCACAGTACGAAGCCTTTCTTGCCGGCCAGAAACATTGAATCAGTCGCGCAATGACTCAATCGGCAATGGGCCGATGACTCAATGACATCCCCGAAGCACATCGTCATAGTCGGCGCTGGACCTGGTGGTTACGTCGCTGCAATCAGGGCGGCCCAGCTTGGCGCCCGCGTCACCGTTATCGAATCCCATGCGCTTGGCGGCGTCTGTTTGAATTGGGGCTGCATTCCCAGCAAAGCCCTCCTGTCCGTCGTCGAACTCGGAGACAAGGTCAAAAAAGCGGAGGATATGGGGCTTCTGGTTCAGGGCCCAGTCACCTATGACCTTGCTCGAATGGTCGCGCGGAAGAACAAGGTGGTGGCGACTCTCGTGAAGGGTATTGCGACGCTCTTTAAGACGTGGAATATCGAACAGGTACAAGGAACCGGATCGCTACGGGATCACCGGACGATCGCAGTAACGGCAACTGATGGAGGCGTGCGGGACATTCAGGCCGATGCCATCGTGATTGCCACAGGGTCGTCGTGGCCGAACCTTCCACAGTTTCCGATCGATGGACAACAGCTCCTCACGAGTCAGCACCTCCTGGACCTGGAATGTATTCCAGGCAGTTTGCTCATCGTCGGTGGAGGAGTCGAAGGGTGCGAATTTGCGGCGCTCTATAGCGGTCTCGGGACGGAAGTGACCATTGTCGAATTGATGCCGCGCGTGCTTCCACTGGAGGATGAGGATATCTCCTCCACGATGGAACGGGAGCTGAAGAAACGTGGAGTGACGGTTCTGACCGGGACCACCGTCGAGAAGCTGGAGCGGTCACCGACGACCATCACGGCTTATCTCAAAGATGGTACGCAAGTCGCGGCTGAAAAACTGCTGGTGTCTGTCGGTCGAGGATTGAATAGCGGAGGCATCGGGTTGGAGCAGGTGGGGGTGCAGACGGGACGGCGAGGGGAGATTCTCGTCAACGAGCGGATGGAAACCACTGTGTCGGGGATCTACGCCATTGGCGACGTAGTCGGCAAGGCTATGCTGGCACACGTGGCTTCGGCGCAGGGCAAAGTTGCGGTTGCGAATATCATGGGGCAGGAGGAGACCTTTCGCTACGACGTCGTCCCTGCCGGAATTTTTACCCTGCCGGAAATCGGTCGTGTGGGCCTGACGGAGCAGCAAGCTCGTGAACGAGTCCAGGCTGCCGGGCAGAATCCAGACCAGGCGATCAAGGTGGGACGTTTTCGATATGCCGGATTGGGGAAGGCGCAGGCGACAGGGGATACAACGGGGTTGTTCAAGGTCATTGCCGAGTCGCCGAGCGGGAGAATTCTTGGTGTGCATATTGTCGGAGCCCATGCAGCCGATCTGGTGCATGAAGCAGCGATAGCGATGCAAGCCGGCGCGACAGTGACGCAAATGGCTGGGATGATCCATGCCCATCCGACGCTGTCCGAAGGTCTGATGGAAGCAGCTGAAGATGTCGACGGGAAGGCCATTCACCAGGCGCGAAAGCGGGTGCAGTAATGTGGCAATCGCTTCTCCTCAAGCTTGGAATGTTCGCGGCGACTATGAGCGTCGTCTTCTGGATCGGATGGACCCTGCCAACTTCATTCGACCGAGTGCACGATCTTACAGCCAACTCGTTTGAGGGGTCGGAAGCTGAGATTGCTTCCGGCAGTGGGAACGCAACAGTGGTGAGTCCATCCTCTGCCGTCTTGCTGTCTGATCAGCCATCCACTGCAGCTTCCTCGAAACGATTTCACCAGGGTTCCCTTGATGTGAACCGGGCGACAGAGCAGGACTTTGATGCCTTGCCAGGGATCGGTCCCAAGTTGGCCGAACGGATCATGGAGTATCGTCAATCGGTGGGAGCCCTTCACTCTCTCGATGAATTGCGAGCGGTCAAAGGGATTGGGAGCAAGAAATTCGAGCGAATTCGTCCATTGGTCACGGTGTCACCGGATGCCGGATCGATAGGCAGAGGGAAGAAAGCGACATGAGCGAACTCTCCCGTCAACTCGAGTTGATCCTCCGCGGAGCTGTGGAAGTCATTCAACGGGCCGAACTTGAATCGAAGCTGACGCGTTCCTTGAAAGAGAATCGTCCGTTGCGTGTGAAAGCAGGATTCGACCCGACTGCGCCGGATCTGCATCTGGGCCATACGGTCTTGATCCACAAGCTCAAGCACTTTCAGGAACTGGGCCACCAAGTTATTTTCTTGATCGGCGATTTCACCGGCATGATTGGCGATCCGACCGGCCAATCCGAAACACGCGTCGCGCTTTCCAAAGAAAAAGTCTTGGAGAATGCCAAGACCTACGAGCGCCAGATTTTCAAAATTCTCGATCCTGCAAAGACCCTGGTGGAATTTAACAGCCGCTGGATGAGTACGATGACCGCGGAAGGGTTGATCCATCTGAGCGCGCATAGCAGTGTCGCGCGGATGCTCGAACGGGACGATTTCCATAAGCGCTATCATGAACAGAAACCGATCAGTATCCATGAGTTCATGTATCCCCTTGTGCAGGGCTACGATTCCGTCGCACTCAAGTCCGACGTCGAACTGGGCGGCACCGATCAGAAGTTCAACCTGCTGATGGGGCGTGAGCTGCAACGGGACTATGGCCAGGAACCCCAAGTCGTGATCACGATGCCGCTGCTTGAGGGGACGGACGGTGTGAAGAAAATGAGCAAGAGCGTCGGGAACTACATTGCGTTGGAAGATCAACCGAACGACATGTTCGGCAAACTCATGTCGATCAGCGATGCGCTGATGTTTCGGTACTATGAGCTGCTCACGACGGAAGATTTGGCCGGAATCAAGGCCGCCCATCCGATGGAGGCGAAGCAAGCCCTTGCGGCCTTGATTGTCGCCCGATATCACGGGGCAGAAGCAGGCCAGCTGGCAAGGGCGGCCTTTCAGCAGAAGTTTTCCGAGCGTGAGTTTCCGAGTGAACCGGATGTGCAGTTGACTTTGACCTTGGCCGATCTTCGTGAAGGGCAGATGATCAGTCTTGTCGACTTGGTGGCCAAAACCGGGCTTGTGCCGAGTAAGAGCGAAGCTCGGCGGCTGATTATTCAGGGGGGCCTGGAGGTTGATGAACAGAAGCAGAGCGACGCAACCGCCCTGTTATCCGTTGTGGCAGGAAGAGCGTATCGTCTGAAGGTCGGCCGCCGAAAATTTGCGTTGGTAGAGCTGAAGGGTTAGAGATGTCATTGGTCAATAGTCATCAGTTAACGATGAGGTGGGCTCATACTGATGCGACCAGTAAATAGTGCGTTCCCGCCCGGTTCGATACACTCACCGCAGGCTTCGACAGGCCTGTGCTGAGCAGAGTCGAAGCGCTCAGGGCGAACGGGCTTCAGGCCTACCGTTCGTGGTGAGCTTGTCGAACCATGAATATCTGCATACGCACTATTTGGTGCGGGCAAGGGACAACATGATCGATGGCCTGTTTCGGGCGAATGCATCGCGCGTGAATCTAGCCCGCGCGACCGGACAAGTCGAAACACTGCGATAAGCAACGGGTGACGCGGCAGAGCTTTGCCTACCCCTGCCGCTTGAGCCAGCGGTCGCTGTCTTTCTTGTGGAAGACGCCGAGGACGGCGACGTGCTGGAGGGCGACTCGATAGTAGACTCGGTAATCGCCGACTCTTAGGCGATAGAGCGGCGGTGAGAATCCGATTAGGCGCTTGATTCGGGTCTTCATCTCCTGAGTCGGTTCCGTGCTCAGGCGGGCGCGAATTTCTTCCAGAATGAGGCGGGTAATGGCACCTGGGAGCTTTGCAAGATCGCGTTCGGCGTGAGGAGAGACTTCGACGGGGAGGCGCCGCGACTCAGAACTCATTCAGAGAACCGCTTGAGCACCTTCTCCAGCGGACTTCCGCCACGGGAAGTGTACGCCTTCCAGCGCTTCTCAATGATCCTGCGAAACTTGGGGTCTTGTTCGACGATGTAGTCTTCGAGATCGTCCTTTCCCAGATGGTGAAGGACCGCGGTGGGCCGTCCGTTCCTGGTGATGATGATATCTTCGCGTTCAGCTTTCTTGAGGTAGTCCGACAACTTGTTCTTGACGTCTCTGACGCTTGCCAGTTTCATGGCCAAGTACCTCCAAATCGTAGCAGCCAGTATAGCTACGGCGGTAGCAGAGAGCAACTCGGTCGCCGCCTCTTGAGCCCGCGCCTGCTTAGCCTCCAATCCTCGCAACCATCGCGAGAAGGCTGAATCGAAAACGATTCAGCCAGAATCAAATTCCATTCACCTAAATGGATTCAGAGAAGGTGTCTGGACGTGCGGCGTGAGTCCCGAGTCGTGGTGGCAGATCTCAGAATTTCACAAGAATGGCGTGAATTCTTGATGTCGATCACTGCACGCATAAGCGGCTCGGTAGTGCGTGAAGGCCAAGCCGCTGGATAATTCCATTACCGGCGGTGGGTACATCATCAATACCGATTCGGCTGGCCAGTACGCGGCGGACGACGGCTTGAAGACGAACCTCGGTTTCAACGCCAAGTTCAACAAAAACGGCACCAACGTCCAAGGCAAGATCAACATCATTTTCCGCCGGATGGAGCTCGACGGCCTGGTGCACCTCTACCAGATCAAGAGCACCGCGGTCAGCTCGCTGGGTGTCAATGCTGCGGATGGCACGGCCACCTTCCTGAGCAAGGCCAATTTGACGGACGTGACTAACCCGCTCCTGCCGGTTTCGCTGGGCGGCAACCCTGATCTGACGCTCAAGACCGACGACAACGGCGAGCCAGGTACTGGCAGCAACGCCAAGGGCACAGACAAGGTGTCGGTCACGCTCTTCAGCGGATCGCTGCTGCTGTACTCCTCCAACTGGACCGGCGTACAGTCTCAATTACAGATCTTGGACGGCGGCAATATCCGTAACCACCCGAATACCGAAACACTGCTGTCCTTCGTGAACAGCGTTGCCAGTCCAATCGCGCCAGGCGATCAGACCCTTACTGAGGGCAACAGCGGCACTCAGAGCCAGGTCTTCACCGTGAAGCTGTCGCAGGCCAGTACCAAGACTGTCACGGTCAACTACAGCACGGCCGACAATTCACCAACGATGGGTGCGGCCACCGCGGGCCTGGACTACGTGGCCAAGAGCGGTACGCTGACCTTCGCCCCCGGCGTCACCACTCAGACGATTACCGTGGCGGTGAACGGTGACCCACTCGATGAGCCTGATGAGACCTTCTTCCTCAATCTGAGCAATCCGGTCGGTGCCGGCATCCAGGATCAGACAGCAGTCGGCATGATTCTGGATAACGATCTGCCTTTGCCACTACAAGCAGTGGGTGGCGCGGCGACGGGGGGCGAGGATGTGGTGGCAGTCACCAGCGATATGGTGCAGCCGCTGCTCACGGCGGCGATCACACAATGGCAGGCTGCTGGGGCAGATTCCCTGTTGCTAAACAGCCTCAACACGATTCAGGTGACCATCACGGATCTTCCAGGCACCACTCTGGCCCTTGCGTCACAAGGCCTGATCGTGCTGGACCGCGATGCGGCTGGCTACGGCTGGTTCATCGATCCGACGCCAGGGGTGAACGAGGAATTCGTGGCGAATTCGTCAATCGACTCGGACGCTTCACGCTTCACGAACGCCGCTTCATCCTGGCAATTCATTGCCAATCCAGACAGCCCGGCCTTTAGCCAGATCGATCTACTGACCACGATTGTGCATGAATTGGGACATGCGTTGGGCATTGGACATGAGTCCGGGCTTGCGGTCATGCAGGATGGACTTGAGACAGGAGTCCGCCGCTTGGTTGGTGACAATAGCCTCCACGCCGAGGGCGGGGTGGTTGCTGCGGCTTCTGATACCAGGCAGGCCATCACGAAGCCCGATCAGGCTGCCGCGACGAGCGCTGACTTTAGCCGTATTCTCGGATCCGTCGGGACCGGGAGCCTGATCGACTGGACCGAGGATGTTCCGGGAAGCAGGCGCACGGTCGATCCGTCCTTCATGCCGAAGAACAGGCCGTCCTGGGTAAGGTGCTTCCTGTCGGATCTGGGGACCGATGCCGATGAGCAGGAGGCGGACCATGAGTTGGAAGTGACATTGCCTGGACCAAGGATTTAATGGGGTATTGAGTGACGGCCACGATAGGCACAACTAAAGGAAGGAAGATTGCACGATGAGTACCCAACTGTTGATGTATGAAAAGGCGGTGCCGGTCACGAACCAGCGCCATCGGGATTGGTCGGTCAAGAAGGGCGCCGACTACACGTTTGCGAATCATGTGAATGCTGTGCCCCTGACTGCCGTGGAGTTCTCGGCAGCCGCGTCGGAATATGCCATCGTGTTTACTGGTATGGGGGAGGCCATCATGCCGGCGGTCATTCTGGGGATGCGGGACCGGCAGAATCTGTTCCTGAACGAGGACGGGAGCTGGCGGGCGAAGTATCTTCCCGCTTTTATCCGGCGCTATCCATTCGTGTTTTCGAACAGCGATGAGGGCAAGCGGTTCGCGTTGTGTCTGGACGAGGCATTTTCCGGGTGTAATCAGGCAGGCCTCGGAGAGCGGCTCTTCGATGCAGAGGGGAGTCGAACCCAATATCTGGACGGGGTGCTGAATTTCCTTCAACAATACCAGAGGCAGTTTCAATTGACCCAGGCCTTCTGTAAGAAGCTGCATGATCTGGACTTGCTTGAGCCGATGCAGGCGCAGATCAACCTGCCCACCGGTGAAAAAATTGCGCTGGCCGGCTTCATGGCGGTCAATCGGGATCGGCTCAAGAAGCTCTCGGGGGAGAAGCTGGCAGAACTGGTGCAAGCCAATGAATTGGAGCTGATCTATATCCACCTCCAGTCGATACGCAATATATCGGTCATGGCCGATCGGTTGTCTGGTACGCTGAGCCCTGACGGTCAGGCTCAGAGCGCAGGCGAATCGACGGCCCAGGCGAGTCCGGACGCGGCAGATACAGGGACAGACAATGGCAAAAAGAAGCGATTGGCTGCCCAGGCAACGTAGCGCATCGAAGGTGAAACGGTGTCAGGCGGCGGTCTTCGTAATTCGGACCTAAGGCTGATCATCAAGTCTTGTCGATCTTCTGACCAAAGCCAGTATTGTACGGAGTAAGAGCGAAACTCCTTGTGACGAGCCAGGCGACGTATCACCTAGCTTAGCGGCGCGTTACCGATTTCTGGCGAGGGATCTGTTTGACATGTTCAGCACATGCGAGTATGTTGTGGACATGTCAAAGATGATCCAACTCCGAAATGTCCCGGAGCAGCTTCACCGGAAGTTGAAAGTCCGTGCAGCCACCGAAGGGCTCTCCCTTTCCGATTACCTCCTTGAGGAAATCCGGCGCGCGGCCGATCGACCGACACTGGCGGAGTTAAGCGACCGCTTGCAGCAACGCGCGAAAGTTGTGCCCAAGATGTCGCCGGCTGAGGCCGTTCGGGCTGAGCGCGACCGACAGTGATCGTTCTCGATGCGTCGGCGGTCCTCGAAGTCGTGTTGGCGACGCCGGCTGCTCCAGCCATTCTCAATCGTCTTGTTGCGGTTGGAGAGACGCTCCACGCTCCCCACCTCATCGACCTTGAAGTCCTTCAGGTTCTTCGCCGGTATTGTGCGACCGGGGAGGTCTCTCCCGTCCGCGCCGCGGAGGCTCTGGCCGACTATCTCGATTTCCCGATGGTTCGCTACCCCCACGATGTGTTGGCAGTTAGAATTTGGGAACTCCGTGAGAATTTGACGGCGTACGACGCGGCGTATGTCGCCCTTGCGGAAGCGCTGTCAGCTCCCTTGGTGACTCGCGATCGTAAGTTGGCCACAGCGCCAGGCCATCGGGCCTTGATCGAAGTCGTGTGAAAAATTCAAAGGGTAGGCATCTCTTCCATTCCTTGACTTGCCGCAGAACTCCGGCGTAGGATTCGGTGCAGTGAGCGGGCGTAGCTCAGTGGTAGAGTCCTTGCTTCCCAAGCAAGTTGTCAGGGGTTCAAATCCCCTCGCCCGCTCCATAAAAGACGTGAAGCGTTAGGCGTCACACGTAAGAGATGAAGGACTTGAGAGGCATGAGCTTCCAAGTCCTTTGTTGTATCTCAGGAATGAGCCTGATCCCGTCGGTGGCTGGGGAGAAATTACGCTGGCATGCGAGATGAGCGAGACTGACGAGGTTAGTTCATCCAGTTAACCGAAAAACAAAACAAACCAGATCAACCAAACAACGGTCCTCTTAGGACAACGGTTTTCTCAAACAGACTTTTGGACTTTCCCGCTACGGAGGCAGCGGGTACAGACCCGAAGGCGTTTCGTCTGACCGTCGATCAGTGCCCGGACTGGTTGGAGGTTGGGCTTGAAGATTCGCTTGGTTTTGTTATTGGCGTGACTGATGTTATGGCCTGATTGGCGGCGTTTATTACAGAGATCGCAAGTATATGCCACGGGTACATTCCTCCAGCTAGTCGAATCGATATAAGATTTTGAACGCTGGACTCTAACATAGGGGCATTGGTCTACACAAGCAGGATTGAGGGCTAGGCATGGGAGCGGCAGTCCTGCGGAAGGGTGACTTGCAATGACGGAAATCGATCTATTGGGGTTTGCTGCTGGGACGTTGACGACCTGTGCTTTTTGGCCTCAGCTACAGAAGACGTGGGTTTCGAAATCTGCTGGCGATGTATCACTGGGTATGTTGGCCATATTTTCGTCCGGAGTCTGCCTCTGGTTTCTGTATGGACTGGTTTTGCATTCCTGGCCGATCATTCTAACCAATTTCATCACGTTGCTTCTGACGGGGGCGATCCTAGTACTCAAGCTGCGCTATCGAGCTTGACAGGATGCTGAAAAAGTCCGCCAGCCGGTCTTGTTCATTTGGTCTGTTCGGTCTGTCTGGTTTATTTGGTCGCATGCGACTAACCAGATAGACCGGACAGACCAGATAGACCACACATGAAGAGGGTGGCTAGTGGCGGATAGGGTGTCTGAATGGCGCAGCTGCCTGCGAGTCTTTAGACCCGGGCGTGGGGGAGATAATGGCCGGTACGCTGATATCGAAACTCCCCTCGCCACCATCGTCGTAGCGGTCTTTCCCCACGCTATAGATTTTTTGTTGCGTCGGGCTCCACAACATCGGTAATCCACTAAAGGGGTCGTAATAGGATGAGCCGACTTGAGCGAGTCGATTAGGCACAGTGGTCTCTGAGCTCGGGCGTCGCAAGATTATCTGTAATGAGGCGAGTCGCAGCCTCGCGTCGGTTTCCCGCAGTTGATGATAGAAGGGAGCCCAGTCCGGATCGAAGGAGTTCGTGCCTAAGAGGTTTCCCACGATGCTGTGGCCTGCCGTACCAGTAATTTCGTGAACGGTTGGTAAGGTACTCTGTCCTGTTTCTCCGGCACGGATCATCGCGTCGTAGTAGGCCGCATACATTTCCCAGGTCTCGCGTGTCTGGAATATGCTTCCGAGGGATGAGCGTCCGGGAGGATGTACAATCTGGCGAAAGGCCCCAGCGGGCAGATGTCCAGCACTCGTCAGCCACTGTTCCGAGGTAGTGAGAGACTCAGCCGAGTGATCGTCATGAACACCAAGTGTAAATTGATGTTGAAGCGACCAGCGGAAGGACAACTCTGCTGCAGTGAGTGGAGGGGCAATGTTGGGCGTCATCGCCAGCACGGTTTTGTCGACGATGGGCTGCGATAGTAAAGTTGAGAGCAGGCGGAGATCGTCGGTAATGACGACTTGTGCCATGACTTTGGTCGCGATGGTCGTCGCGTCTCGAAGTACGTTCCGCCACATCTGCATATCCATTTTCAGCCGCCGCATGCCCAGACTCGTTTCGTGAGAAAACCCCTCAGCAACGTAGAGGCGGTGCGCAGCGAATATATCCATAAAACGGAGCGTCCCACGGTGCCCGAATCCCATATCCTCAAAAGGCATCGTGAGCCAACGCTCGTACCGGGCCAATAAAATGTGGTCGTGACTGGTCACGGGCTGAAGCCATGCGTGCATATTCCGGAACTCACGCACTGGGTTGGTGGAACTCCAGGAAGGAAGGATCTGTTCTATAGGAATGTGAATCTGTAGCTCCGAACGGCCAGGCTTGTCGTAATTAAATTCCTGAGTGCCTTGCCCCACAGTGGTTTCCAGCCACATCTCATGACCAACCTTGGCCGGATCGAGCGAAACGTCTGCAGTAAAGCCAAGGAGAAAGTAGTAGCCATTCTCATAGGGGTTAGTGAGACGGTACTGCGGTGGATCGAGGAGCCGAGTAAATGTGGCGCTGGGCGATTGTCCCTTTGAAGACCAGACGAGACCTAAAATCTGGAAGAGGGCAAAAATAGCGATGATGCTGATGATCAGACGTTTCATGAGTACCTAAGTAGATGTCGTCTGCTAGGTTGGCGATTCATGGAGGTTTGTAGGGTATTTATAGGAGCCATCCTTCTATAGCTGAGCAAAGCCTATGCCGGGAGCTCACCTGGAAACCCCTGGTCTTTCGCTCTGTTTGCCGATGGATAAGGACATGTATTTGCCGGACGATGAGCGGGGGTGTCGCGGATGGACATTAATGAACTTGACAACCTTCTTCCCGGTCTCCTAGAGTGCCCTCCACATTGTGACTCCTGGGTAAGGGAAGAGGGTGCAAGTCCCTCGCGGTCCCGCCGCTGTAAATGGGGACGAAACCCGTG
>CAMDRK010000060.1 GCA_945906715.1 Nitrospira lenta | reverse complement strand
TGACGATGGCGAAACTCATCAAGGATCTCTATCCCGACGTGACGATCGTCTTTGGCGGGGCGAACTACGACGGTGAGATGGGGCTGGAATACTTTCGGGCCTTTCCCTTTATCGATCATGTGGTGGTGGGGGAAGGGGAAGAGGTGTTTCCTGAATTAGTTCGTTACATCCTCGCAGGAAAGGTCGGGACCGTTCCCAACGGCGTGACCTATCGCGAGGGAGCGGCAATTGCCTTCACTTCGACCCACTCGCTCTTTTCGGATTTCGCGCAAACCGGTCCGCCTGACTATGACGACTACTATCATCTGCTGGCCGAGTTGGGCGATGCGGCGCAGGGTCTCGATCGAATCTTGTTGTACGAAGGCTCGCGGGGCTGTTGGTGGGGGGAAAAACATCACTGCACGTTTTGTGGGTTGAACGCGCAAAGCATGAAATTTCGAGCTAAATCGTCCGAGCAAGCAGCCCGGGAGATGGCCTATCTCTCCAGCCGATACGATACGGCGCGATTTCGACTGGTGGACAACATCATCGACATGAAATATATCGAGAACCTCTTCGGTCGGTTTGCGGCAGACCATTGCGACCTGGATGTGTTTATCGAAACCAAGAGCAATCTTCAGAAGAGCCAGATTCGAACGCTCGCTGCCGGGGGGGTCAAGTGCATGCAGCCGGGCTTAGAGAGTCTGAGCGTCAATCAATTGCAGGCGATGGATAAGGGCGTGACGCCGATGCAGAATATTATCTGCCTCAAGTGGAGTTCCTACTATCATGTCGCGGTGTCCTGGAATATCTTGCTCGGGTTTCCCGGAGAAACGAACGAGGATTACCGCCGTCAAATTGATCTGATTCCATCGTTGTTCCATCTACACCCACCGGAGGCGACAGGGAAGTTCTGGCTCCAACGATTCAGCCCCTATTACACGAAACCGCACGAGTATGGTGTGCGTATCACCGGTCCTTGGGCGGCATACGAGTATGTCTACGATGCCAGGCAGGTGGACGTGAAAAAGATCGCGTACGACTTTGAATATGAGCTGGAAAATTGGAACGTAGATCAGCAGGTCTATCAAGAATTGGTCGATCTCGTGCAGGAGTGGCAGAGACTGGTCGGTTCGAGCGATCGGCCGTTCCTCTATTACTCGAAGATGATGGACTATGTCACCGTCTACGATGGCCGAAACCCAAAAGCTCCGATTAGGCAGCGCTACGATTGGCCTGCAGCGGGAATCATCGAGGCCTGCAACGAAGCGGCCAAGAGTGTCGAGCAAATCCGCACGTTACTGGCAAGCCGACCTGGCAAGAGTGAGAATGTTGATGCGGAAATCGATCAAGCACTCGGCCTATTGACGGCCGCACGGATTCTCTATGAAGAGCGCGGAAAATATTTCACGCTGGCCATTCCAGAAAACCTCTATCTCTAGCCGCACGAGACACCGGGCTCATCACATCGAGAGTTTATCGGCGACATTGCGCATCTGGACGCCGTGCGCGAGGGAAGCGCCGCCTCGGATGGCGCAGGCGACATGGACGGCCTCTGTCATTTCTTCGATGTTCGACCCTTTTTCTAAGGAGGCCTGCGTGTAGGCATCGATACAGTAGGGGCATTGAACTGCGTGGGCAACGGCAAGGGCGATGAGGGCCTTTTCTCGTTCCGTCAACGCCCCCTCAGCGAAGACGGCGCTGTAGTAGGCCATGAATTTCTCCCAAAGGTCCTTGTTGCCCTTGCCCATCTCGGCGAATTTGCCCAAATCATGGGGATGATAATAGGTCTCCATAGGCATCTCCAAATTGTGAATGTTGAATGAGCTCGTACCCCTTCATTCATCATTCATAACTCATCATTCAACATTGTATTGCGTTCATGCGTTGCTGGGCGGGTCGAGGTCGGCTTGTGTGAGCACCTGCGAAAACCTTGTACCGACGATGCCCGTCACCTTGGCCATGAGGTCGGTCACCTCTTGCCATTCTTGCGGCAGAAGATCCTGTTTCAGTTGGGGATGAATCGCCCATTGGGCATCGACCTGTGTTCCCTTTCGACTCACGAGCACCCGAAGCAGTTCCACATCTTTCGTGCGTGAATCGGCCCCTGCTGCTTGGGGCGGGTTTCCGTTTGGTTGTCCCGATGGAGGCGTAGAACGTGCCATACAGCTAATTTCATTCCCGTTGTAGGAGGCGATCATACCGCATCGTCATTCTGTCTGTATATCTGCCAGAAGGCTTCTGTGGCCACCTCGGACTGTTCAGTCATTTGACTGATCTGATGCAAGCGCAGCAGGACTGATATTTTAAGTGGGAGTTGTGCCTTCTTGGAGCAGGTCGAGCATGGCTTGGTGGATAGGCCCGTTACTTGCGACTAATTCTTTTCCGTATATCGAGTGAGGAGCGCCTTTGAAGTCTGTCACCTTGCCGCCGGCTTCGCGGAGGATGACGACTCCTGCCGCCATGTCCCAAGGGTTTAGGGTCACTTCCCAAAACCCATCGAATCGGCCGGCCGCGACATAGCAAAGATCCAGCGCGGCCGTTCCAGTTCGGCGCAATCCCTGCACTTTCAACGCGAATCGCACGAAGTGATTCAAGTTATTGTTCGGGGTTTCGCGAATGTCGTAGGCAAATCCGGTCACGAGGAGTGCACGATCGAGATGGTTCGCTGTGGACACGGAAATGGGGGCTCCGTTGAGGTAGGCCCCGTGTCCGATTTGCGAGGTGAAGAGCTCGTCCCGAGTCGGGTCGTAGACCACCCCGATAATCCCGCAGCCGTCGCATTCCACTCCGATGGATACGCAGTAGGCGGGGAACCCGTGGGCGAAGTTGGTTGTGCCATCAAGCGGATCAATCACCCATTTATAACGGGATGGAGATTGCTCAGTCAGTCCACGCTCCTCGGCAAGGATACGATGGGTCGGGAATGCCGCGTGGATGACATCGATGATCCGTTGTTCTGCCTGGTGGTCGGCGTCGGTGACAAGGTTAATAATCTCCTTATGTTCAATCCGAAAGCCGGTGCGTGCGCATTCCGTTAGAACAGCTCCAGCCTGGCGGGCCGCGTCGGTGGCGACTGAAAGGAGTGCGTCAGAAGGGATAGCCTTGTCATAAGGTAGTGACATGAGGCCGCATCATAGCACGAGGCAAAGATCTGGCAGCTTGCTTGTCATGCTTATTTGCCGAGCAAATGGTATTCTTGGCAAGCACAGACCCGTATTAAAGCGATCACACTATGCAAGCCACCATTTGTGCTTTACCTATTGACTTGCTATGCAAGCAATGCTATAAAGCAAGCATGCTTCACCTGGGGGCAAGTCTGTGGAAGAACTCACCGATATATTGGTTGGTCTTGAGCAACGGATCAGCGCCTACAAGAACCGGCTACAGGAACTCGAAAAGAAACGGCGTCGCTTGGACGACGAAATCGCCACGATCAAAAAATACTTGGAACTGGCAGAAACGCTCTATCGCGTTGAAGCCGACAAGGCCAAGCTCGCCAGTCTTTCCAGTCAATTTTATTCCGATGAAAAAGGCGCTCGTCAACGGCCGAATACGGATGTCACCGACCAGTCGAGGGAAATCCTCATGGGGCGGAGCAAGTATTCCGGGAAAAGCGTGTCGGAAGCTGCGTACGAAATGCTCCGCGAGGCGAATCGCTCGATGCACGCAAAAGAGCTTGTGCAGCGATTGGTCGAGGGGGGGCTTCAGATCAAGGGGAAAACGCCGCTGACATCTGTGGCTACATCTTTGAAGCGGGATAAGCGGTTTAAGAAAGTTGGTCCGAATACGTTCGAAGCCTTGGAAGAGTCCCTGATCCACGCAGTGTAGTAAGTCAGGTAGGTAGACCTTAAAATACGCGAAGGGGGGTGAGAGTCTTGGCGACGAAGAAAGCAGCAAAAAAGAAGAAGAAGTAGTCCCCGCCTTGATTTGAGCGTCGGGAGCAAGGCCACTTGCTCTCGACGCTAAATCGTAGCTCAGCTAACCACACGTCAAATTTCATCTCGCCTGGATCGGCAAGATCACACGCAGGCTTTCATTCAACAGAACGATGTTAGGAGGCTTGAAGGGCCACAAGCGATGTCGGTCGTGGTGCGGTCTTGGTGGAACGAGGCTTGGACGCGGCAACTGTTTTGTCGCCGTCGAGCAACACCCAGCAATCGGGGTGAGAGAGAATCTGCTGCACAAGGCGCGTGTGTATTGCATGCCCCGAGCGTGCGGCGATCACGTGCCCGATAAAGGGTACACCGAGCAACGAAAAGTCTCCGATCAAGTCGAGGATCTTGTGTCGCACGAATTCATTGGCAAAGCGAAGGCCTGATTCATTGAGAATGCCGTCCTGAGAGAGGACGATCGTATTATCCAGGTTGCCGCCCTGGCCCAGCCCGCGAGCCCAAAGGGCTTCCACTTCCTGCAAGAACCCGAATGTCCTGGCATCCGCGATCTCACGCTCAAACGCATGGGCTGAATGCTCATAGACGTAGGTCTGGGTCTGGATCAAAGGATGATTGTAATGGATGGAATAGGTAATCTTGGTGGTCGAGGACGGTTCGATGCGAACCAGCCGATCTCCGTCCACCACTTCGAGAGGCCGTGTGATTTTCAAATAGGGTTGCCGCCGGTTCTGGGGCGTAATTCCAGCTGACCGAATCAAGCGAACGAAGTGTGCCGCGCTGCCGTCCATCACGGGAGCCTCGCCGGCATCAACCTCTACATACACATTATCGATGTCGAGTCCCGCCAATGCAGCTAGTACGTGTTCAATCGTTTTCACCTGAAACCCATTGCCGCTGATCGCGGTACAGAGTTCCGTAGGGACCAAATGTTCAATGGAGGCAGCGAGGCAGGCCCCGTCCTTGCCGTTCCGGTTTACGAAGACGATCCCTGTATTTGGTGGAGCAGGCTTGAGCGTGAGGGTGACTGGCTGTCCAGAGTGGAGCCCAACTCCTGCACAACTTACTGCATTCGCTAAGGTTTGCTGAACTCTCACAAAGACATCCCCAATATTAGACACAGGGGTATCAGCAACTCGTGTGCCAGTCGGTATTTTTATGAGAAATCAGCATATGTAATTGATAATAAAAGACAAACGTTTAACTTCTGGCGTGTGAAGCCGTGTTGCAAAAACATGACACCTGTGACTTTTCAAGGATTATCAATCCTAGTTCCGCCGCTATGCATGACGAGCGAGTGTAAGTGGGCTTTTTCAGATTGATGCTAGAAGAGCCGCAAGTCCCTTGTCGGACTAAGGACGTTTCTATGTTGGTGACCCGACTATGGCCGGGGGTCCAACTCGATAAGTCCTTTCCGAATGGCCAGGATAGCAGCTTGCGTGCGGTCGTAGACTTGTAACTTATGGAAAATATTTCGCACATGATTCTTGACGGTCTTTTCGCTCAGATCCAAGTTATTGGCGATTTCCTTGTTCGTCTTGCCGTCCGCGACCAGGCGTAAGACCGTGATCTCTCGTTCCGTCAGATCGTGCTCGACCCACCCAGGCTTTTTCCCTTTCTTCTGAGACATCAAGGAGAACTCCGCCAAGATCTTGCTCGCGACGGAAGGATGGATCAGCGACTCGCCTTTGTAGATCGCGCGAATCGCGGCGACGATCTGAGAGGACTCGGAGTCTTTCAAGAGGTATCCGGTAGCGCCGGCGCGCACCAGATCGAAAATATATTGTTGCTCGTCATACATGGTCAGCGCTACGATTCCGATGTGAGGGAACTCACGTTTGATTTGCCTGGTCGCTTCGACTCCGCCCATCCGGGGCATGCTCACGTCCATCAGCACGACGTCGGGCATCAACGTCTTCACCTTCTCGACGGCTTCCATGCCATCCTGGGCCTCGCCCACGATATGAATGTCGTCTTTCGTCTTGAGGATTGCGGCCAATCCTTCGCGTACGACGCGATGGTCGTCTGCGATGAGCACCTTAATTTTTTCCATGGGATATCATCTCCTTATTCACCAGGGGGATGTCGACGATGATCGTCGTGCCACGCCCTTTCTTAGACTCGATCTTGCCTTCGCCGCCCACGAGTCGAGCCCGTTCCATGATTCCGCGAATCCCGAAGTGGTCCCATTTGTCTGGGTCGCGCAGGACGGTGTCCATGTCGAACCCCACGCCGTTATCCGCAATGGTGACCTTGAGGCGTTCAGGGTCAATGTCCAACCCTACGGTGACCCGAGTCGCTTTTGCGTGTCTCTCCACGTTGCTGAGGGCTTCTTGCACAAAGCGAAACAGGAAAATCTTTGTACGTGGGAATAAAATCTGCTCATCGCCGGAGACGCGGAACTGTGTCTTGATATGATACTGGGTCTCGTACGAGGTGAGATAGTTGGTCAGGGCCGGGAGCAGCTCCATCTTGTCGTAGTGGAGGGGGCGGAGATTGAAGATGACTTGCCGCGCTTCATGGATGGCCAACTTCAGTTGGGCTTTGCTCTCGCGTAAGGTGGCCAGGCTGGCTTTCGGATCTTTTCGAATCAGTTGCAGACTCAGATCCAGTTTGAAATTCACCCCGGCCAAGTTCTGCACGAGGCCGTCGTGCATTTCACAGGCAATGCGCGTCCGTTCTTCCGTCACCGCCACACCTGTTTCCTTGACATACAGTCGATAGAGCGATTGGTACTTATTCAAGGTTTTCTCGATATCTGAAGTGGCGCGAATGCGGGCCTCGATAAGCTCCCACATGAATTTGGCGCTGGCCCCGCCGATGATGGTCACACCCATCCGGTGAAAGTCTTGGAGTAAATCCCAGACCTTGGCATTGCCTGACACGTCGATAATGAGATCCACGCGTTCGAGGTCCAGGAGTCGCCGGTAATCGCGGGTCACGGGGATGCCTAGCCGTTTCGCCAGTATGATGCCAGGGGCATTGGCCTGGACCTCGGCCACGCATACGATTGTGACCAGCGGATCTGTCGCAAAGATCTCCATCAGTGCTGTGCCTCCACGGCCTGCACCGATGATTGCTACATGCGTGCCACTCGACACTCCGGTTTTACGTGGTCGACTGGAAGACATCGCGCGTGTTGTCGGCATCGTGACGCCTACTCGTTGAGAAATCGTGTTCTATTGTAGACCGACGAATGGCGGAAGGACCATGAGGAGAGAGGAGGGGTTCTGCGTCCCTCACCGCTCGCGGCGTTGCTGGGCCAACGTTCTCAGCTCGTCCATGAACTGGTCAATGTCTTTGAACTCTCGGTAGACAGACGCAAAGCGAACATAGGCGACCTGATCCAGTTGATCCAGCTCTTTCATCAACTCTTCGCCCACGATCCGGCTCTCGATTTCGGTCTCACCCATTTCCTGAATGCGCTTTTCGATACGATCCGCTACGGTTTCGATCGTGGCGGTACTGATGGGCCGTTTTTCGCAGGCTTTCTTGAGACCAGCGAGAATCTTGGTACGGTCGAACGACTCCCGGCGGCCGTCCTTTTTCACCACCATAGGAAGAATTTCATCGACGCGTTCGTAGGTGGTATAGCGGCGCTTGCAGCCGAGACATTCGCGCCGACGGCGAATAACCTCGCCTTCCTTCGCCATGCGCGAGTCTACGACCTTGTCTTCGAGTTCATCGCAGAAGGGACATTTCACAGGCGGCAATCCTGCCCAGTCTGATGTAGGTTAGTAGGGATGAAAGATCGGGAAACGGCTGCAGAGCGCTTTGGCCTGAGCGCGGACTTCTTCGAGCGTCGCTGGTTCATGCCGATGCTGCAGAGCCCGGTCGATTAAGCCAACAATTTCTTTCATCTCGGCCTCCCGCATCCCACGGGTAGACACAGCGGGTGTTCCCAACCGAATGCCGCTGGCGACGGCCGGCGGCTTTTCGTCGTAGGGCACGGCATTCTTGTTCACGATAATACCGGCCTCGCCCAAGGCCGCGTCCGCTTCTTTGCCTGTAATGCCCTTGTTGGTCAGATTCATTAACATGAGATGAGTATCCGTGCCGCCTGACACAATCTTGTACCCACGGTCGAGGAGCCCCTGGGCCAGCACCTTCGCATTGGCAATGACTTGCTGCTGGTAACGTGTAAAGGCCGGCGAGAGGGCTTCTTTGAAGGCAACGGCTTTTGCCGCGATCACGTGCATCAAGGGTCCGCCTTGTATTCCGGGGAAGAGCAATTTGTCGACCGCTTTGGCATGCTCAGCCTTGCACATCACGACGCCGCCCCTGGGTCCGCGCAGTGTTTTATGGGTCGTTGTCGTGACGAAATCGGCATAGGGAACAGGATTCGGATGCAGCCCGGCGGCAATCAGCCCGGCGATGTGGGCGATATCGACGAGCAGATAGGCGCCGACCGACTTGGCGATCTGTTGGAATCGTGGAAAATCAAAGGTGCGCGCATAGGCGCTGGCGCCGACGACGAGCAAGCGTGGCCGGCATTCCTCCGCCACCTTCTGCACCGCGTCATAGTTAATGGTTTCGGTCTCGCGTTCTACGCCGTAAGAAAATATACGGAACAGGATCCCTGAAAAATTGACCTTGCTGCCGTGGGTGAGGTGCCCCCCTTGGGCGAGGTCCATGCCCAGGATCGTGTCACCGGGTTTCAGTATAGACAGGTAGGCCGCCATATTCGCTTGCGACCCTGAGTGCGGCTGCACGTTCACATGCTCCGCGCCGAAAATCTGCTTGCACCGCTCGATAGCGAGATCCTCCACCCTGTCCACATGCTGACAGCCACCGTAGTACCTCTTTCCTGGGTACCCTTCGGCGTACTTATTGGTCATGATGGAGCCCTGAGCAGCCAGGACGGCGAGACTGGCGAAGTTCTCCGAGGCGATCAGCAGCAGCTTCTCGCGCTGCCGCTCTTCCTCGGCGACAATGGCGGCATAGACATCCGGGTCCGTGGCTTTGAGTGCGTCTAAAGAACCGACCGCGTCATTCATGACAGCTCGTTCCCTCGTTAGGCCTCAGCGGGAGCCGTTTCAGCTTCCTGTTTCTTGACGACGTGGATAACCACCGTCGCGGTCACGTCCCGTGGAAGCTTAATCGGCACGGTAAAGGTGCCGAGCTCCTTGATCGGATGGTCCAGCTGGATCTTGCGCCGATCCACCGTAAAGCCTTGTTCTGCCAATCGTTCCGCAATGTCTTTGGTCGTGACCGACCCGAACATTTTGTCGTCCTTGCCGACCTGGGCCTGCACTGTGAGCGACACGGCCGAGATGCTCTTGGCGTGGGTTTCGATCTCCAGCTTTTCTTTTTTTGCCCGTTCGCCGGCTACGCGCTTGATATGCTCAAAGGCCTTGATGCTGCGACTGTCGGCCAATACCGCTTTTTTGCGCGGGAGCAGAAAGTTCCGTGCGTACCCATCTTTCACATCGAGCAGGTCGCCGAGATGTCCGACCCCCTCCATCGTTTCTTGTAGAATGACTTTCATACCCCTAACTCCTTCTGTTGGAAAGGAAAAGAGGATACTAGGGGGGCCAGTAAAAAGTCAATTCGCAATGTGCAGACGATGTTTCCCCTGAGCAGGATCGTGGGATGATCGTAAGCAGCAGGATACCCAATGCAAGCTGGACAGGTGCAAGAGGCCGACCGTATGATGGCGACCGCTATGATGAGGGCAACTGTCCCAAGAATCTTATGACCGCACGAGACCTTCTTGAAATGTGGGCGCTCCGGTATGAAGCCGAAGAGCAGCAAGCGAGCGATACAGCGCTTGACCAGCCAATTACTCTGGTAACAGGCCGACTTGTGCGTACCATCGGTACGCTGCATCTGTATGAGCTGACGCTTCCAGAAGGCTTGTCCATCGAGCATGACACCCCTGTCTCGATTATCCCTCCTGACGACATGGAGCCAATTGAAGGCATTGTGTTGGGCGGGCAAGGGGATGTCGTCCTCGTGCAGGCATTCGATATGATCGGAGAGTCCTGTGCTGGCGCAACCGTGGTTCCCGATCGGGCAGGGATACTAGCCACGTCGTCCAAACGATTGCGCAACATGCTCGCACAACCAGACGCTTATCGACTCGGTCCGGCAGATCGCTTGGCTCCCCTCCTTGAGGCGGCAACGGAAATGGAAGAATCTACCGGCGCAGGCGCCGGATCGTCGATGCTCACGAGCGTCTGGACTGACGAGCTCTCAGTGCGCAGGCAGCGATTAGCTGTGCTGGCGATCGAACTGATTCGCGCAAATAAACGAATCTTGGTGGTTTGCCCTGATCATCGGGCGGCGGATGCACTCGTCGGAACCATCGCGAAAGCCATGAAAGCCGTGGGGCTTATGTATAAGACATGGGTGAGTCGCTATGAAATGGCATTGGCTCAGCAGGTCGAGGGCATCGGGATTCAGGAGTTGGGGTTCGAAGCGCAGATGCATCAGTTTTATGCCAATTCGTACGCGGATAAGGCCGCGCTTCGGCGCAAGTACGATCGATTTCGAGAGTTGACGCCGGTGTTGGCGTACAAGAGGCAGAAGCAAAAGGATCTTGATGAAGTGCGCCTCTTAGAATGGCGATTGCTGACGCAGGTCGGCGACCTGCAGGCCAAGATCAAGGAGGTGAACGCCACGTTGGCCGGGTATGAAAGCCTCCCGCTCTTTCAACGACTCAGCCTGCAGGCCTTGGGGAAAAACGTCGAGTCTCTGCATCAATACGTTGAGCTGTACGAAAGCCAGTGCGCCGAGCTGAGAGGGGAGCTTGATGTCGCCAAAGTGCGTATCAATGAACTCGTGCCGGAGGCTGCTGTGCCGAAGGACATGCGCCCGGAGTTTGACGATCTTAAAGAGGAGATCATTCGGCTGGGCGGAACGAAAAAGATCCGCGAATTGCTTTCGGCAGAAGAAGATACGAACCGCCAGGCCTTCATTCAGAATCGGCGGCTCGTGGTCACCACCGCATCACGAGTGCTGAGCGATCCCCTCTTCAGTCGCGTCCGGTTCGATGTCTTGATTGCCGATGAGGCGCCGTGGATTGCGGCGGCCCCATTGCTTGGCGCCGCCGGGCTCGTCCACGATCGGATCGTGGTCAGTGGCGACCGGCGCGACATCGCAGCGGCCGGACTGTGGGCCTCACGCGAGTCAGAGCTTCGGCGATCAAAGCCGCTTGCTTGACGGGAACCTCAGTAATTCAGGATAATCCCCTTCCACCTCGATATGCCGAAGTGGCGAAACTGGCAGACGCACTAGATTCAGGGTCTAGCGCCCGCAAGGGTGTGCGGGTTCAAATCCCGCCTTCGGCACCACTCCCTCCCATTCCAGACTTCTAACCATAAGCAACTGTTCGGTCAGGATGGTGTTCATCACCATTCTCGGCCTACGCCCTTTCCCGGAGAAACGGCACGTATCATGCGGCTTCGCGAGTTTTTTATATCTAGGAGCGAGCGGCGAGCATACGGGTTGTAAGAAGAATCGTCAGGCGGCTGTGGAGTGCGGTGAGATCATCGAGCAATTCGATCTTGGTATCACGAAGGCGATCTCCAATAGCACGAGAGCCCTGGCCACCCACTGCCACAGACCAGCGGGTGGCAAGCTGCTCAAGGTCCTTGAGTTGTTGGAGCGCCGCGGCCTCGGGCCTTACCTCAGTGAGAGAGAGTAGTACGAGATCGGGCTTGA
>CAMDRK010000059.1 GCA_945906715.1 Nitrospira lenta | reverse complement strand
CGAGGTCAGTCCGTGGCGCGAATCGTTCCGGTAAATATCTCGAGCCTCAAGCGGGCGCTTGAGCCAATGCTTCGTGAGGGAGCTGTGCGGTGGAGCGGAGGTAAGCCTCGTGGAGCAAGCCGGCGGCCGGTGATCCGTGGACGAACGCTGGCTGACATGGTGATAGAAGATCGTCGATGATGCTGTATTTAGATACGAGCGCGTTGGTGAAGCTTTACGTGCAAGAGCCGTTGTCGCAAGAACTTACGGCTGCCGTGGATGAAGCGGAGGCTGTGGCAACGTCACTGCTTGCCTATGCCGAGGTGCGAGCGGCGTTTGCGCGTGCTCGCCGAGAAGCTCGTCTGTCGCCCCAAGCATACCGTCACATCGTGGATGCCTTTGTTGAAGATTGGACCTGTTACATCGCAGTCGAGGTGACCGATCATCTTGTGAAGGCCGCTGGAGAGCTGGCGGCAGCCCGTGCATTACGCGGATACGATGCTATGCATTTAGCCTCGGCATTGAGCTTGCGTGATCGTGTGTCTTCACCGATGATGTTTTTGGCGTTTGATCGGGAGTTGAGCGTCGCGGCGAAGCGGGAGGCGCTGCACATTCATCCGCTCGGAGCGTGACGGAAATGGACCGGCCACTGTTCAATATCAGCGCTGCTGGATTTCGACAGCCCAAGTGGATCAGGTGAAACAATATCTTCCATTCATATCATCCACATTTCTACAGGGGCGCAGTCATGATTTTGTGACACCCCCGTTGCCGCTCGGAGGAGCAGTGTCTCGGCTCGCTTGGCTTTCGCCGGGTCGTCGTTGGTCAGAAAACGAAGAAACACATTGGTATCCACGAAGAAACTAGCCATGCTCGGCCACCTTCTTTGCCACAGTCTGCTTTACTGACTGACGAATCTTCTCAAAATCTTCCGGGTGGGCTGACGACCGAACTAAGCCTTTGAGATCAAGAATCGTCCCCTTGATATCCTTCAAGACCACTTCCTCGCCTCGCATCACGAAGAGGACCTTCTCGCCTTCCTTCACTCCCAGGCGGTTGCGAATCGCCTTGGGAATCGTGACTTGCCCTTTCCGGGTCATGGTAGATTCCAGCATTCTTACCTCCATCGGTTTTGTAGTACTTCGTAATCTTAGTACTACCTTTGAGTGAGTCAATCTCTACCCTGAGAAATGAGGAACCTCTGTGGGGGAGTCTTCGACCCCCCTGCCCCCGTTCGCCAACCGGCGCATCGCCTGCTGCTCCTTGACCGTCGCTCCGTGGTTCTCTGGAACCTCGTTGCTTGTTTGTTGCCACGTTCAACTGACCTCGTAAACTGTAACCAGCAATGTAACCATCCTCGCGCTATCTCCCCTCTCCGTCAGCAATCGCGCGCAACTCGGCTGAGCCAGCTAACCTGGCCATTCCACTTGTGATTCTGTTGGTTCTGGTGAGCGTGAAGAAGGGGGGGGGAATGGGTCTGTCGCTATTTGTAGGCCGCCAGTTCGTACGGCAAGAAGAGCGAGCATCCTGGGAGGGTGAGGAGAAACGTCAGCAACCCTGTCTTGACCCACACCGAGTCATTGTCCTGCCTTCCTGTAAATCCCAAGGCTCGCCCCCCTATTCCGTAATACCTCTATGAGTGGTGTGCGCGTCTGTGCGCGGGATCGAAGTCCAACCGGAGAGCTGTCTATGTGGACGATTGGGCATTTGGTTGTGGGACGGGTGTTGAAGTCGTTACCAAATTATAACGCGTATCTGGTGTGGGTGGAAGAACAACGCGATTGGGGCGTGTTGCCAAAACAGTATGCGGATCGGACGTATTGCATTCGGGATCTGGTCACCGCGGCCATCTATAAGGAAGGGGACCGATATCCCATCCTCTCTCAACGGTCCGCCTGCTACTTCCGTCGGATTGCCGAATCTGTCTTTGAGCCGGTCATACGTGACGCGGGCGTTCAAGTCCGTCGTGTGGCGTCGGTGGAACACGCGTCGTTCGTGAAAATTGCCATCAGTGGCGTGGATGGCGCGGGGGCCGCGATCAAGCTGTGTCTACCGTATGTGCGGACCTTTCAGGAGCGGACGAAGATGACGGCCTCGTTGGTCGGACATGCCACCCCGTTAGAGGAGTTCATTAAGCAGGCGTTAGCTCCGGCGCCGATCAGGGCGATTCGTCGCGTGGAGCTCTTTCGTGAAGAACAGCGGGCTCGAGTCATTGTTGAACACGGGACGATCTCTCAATTCTTAGGTCGTGGGGGCGTGAATGCAGCGGCAGCCAGCAAGTTGACGGGGGTGCGCGTGGAACCGATGGATGAACAGGAACTGCAGTCGACGTCGATTCAACACTAGAGAAGGAGGAGCGAGATGCCACAGGGTGGACAGCAGGACAGGTCAGCAGCAGTCATTACGGGAGGGGATCCGTCGAGGAATGGGCATAAACCTGGACAGGCCGTGATGGACCTTGCGCCTCAGCGCGCGCACCAGGGAGGCGGCGCGCCACGCCGGTCTCCGGATGAGCAAATTGCCGATCGCGTGTTCCGTGTGAAGGATCCAGATTCGATCCTGTTGATCAATAAGACACAAGAAGGCTGGATGTTGTCCTCCATGCTCTTTTCCTTTGACAAAGTGATGCAGCGTGTCCGACGAGGGGCTGGGAGTCGGGTGCCCTTTGACGAGGCGCAGTCCATCATGATGAAAGTGGAGGGCGTGGCGCAGCGGATCAAAGATGTCCTGCGACGGCTAGGCGTCTCCGACGTCGAATATCGGTGGCGGGAACCGATTGGGGACATTCAGGAACGTGTGAAGATGGCGTCGCGTCGCGACGCCATTGTGATTGTGCCGCGCGTTCAGGATACCGCGCGGTTGGCTCCCTTGATTCGGGGGCTCGATGAATCGTTGATCCGATTGCGTATGGAATCGCAGTCCCTCGAAACGTGCATGGAAGAATTGAAGACGGTGGCCACGTTTGTCGTGGATCTTCATCGCATTATTCAGCATGGCGCCCGTCTCACGAATACGCCGTATGAGGCCCGCGGCGAAGTGGCCAAGTTGGTCCGGCAGCACGACGGGCGCGCGTAATCAGGCGAACGTTCACAAGGAGGCATGATCATGAAAAAGTGGTTGGGTGTGGTGCTGATGGCTCTCACGACGCAGGGGTGTGTGGGGTTGGGGGATTACAAGGACCTGGAGGGCAAGCACAGTCATTTGTTGGACGTGAAAGAAACATGGGAATCGGAACAATCCGATCTGTCCAAGCGGGTCGAGGATATTCGTTTGGCCTATCAACGGATGACGGTGGATCAGGGCACTCTCAAGGGTCAGCTCGACTCGATCTTGCAGGCCGTGCGTTCGACGAAAGCCGACATTCAGGCGATGGGCAATAAAGTCGAGGGCCAGGGCAATATCCTGAAGGAACAGCAACATCAAATGGGGACGGTGACGGACCATTTTAGCCAGGTGATTTCAGAGGTCGCGACGTTGTCTGAAACCAATCACATGCTGGCGAATCGGGTCGAGCAACTGATGCGAGTCACCAAACAGACCGCGAGGAACGTCGCTGATGCGAATAAGAGGATGGCCAGTGCGGGTATGAAACGGCCGCCTATGTCTGTTGAGAGCCCTGAGACTGAGGCGCATGGCTCGAAGGAGACGCCCGGAGATCGCATCCATACAGACGTCCAGTCCGTGAGTTCAGCTCTGCCCCCGCCAGGGAGTGTCATGAGTGAGGTGCCGACTGTTGGGAGTCCAGTGACTCCTCTCGCCCCTCAACCGTCTCTAGTGGTTCCGATCACATCGGGATCTGGGGAACCAACGACTGCGATTTCACCAGCTGTCGTCGGTGCGCTTGTCAAGCCGCTGGAGTCGGGTGTCTCTCCGACATCTTTTGATGTGGGGGCGCCGACATCTGACGGTACTGTTTCGACAAGTCGATGGGAACAATTAAAGGAACTCTTTGGGAAGATTCGTCCGGTGCAGAAGAAAGGTCCTGAGGCCCCAGCGCCGACGGCGATGTCGGTGCCGGTCCCTGCGACAGGATCCAGTCATGCAGGGGAAGCGATGGCGTCACCGTTCCCAAAACCACAGAACCTCAGCACGATTAGTTCATTTCCAGGTATTCCTGCGCCAGGTTCAGTGATTGTTGTCCCGCCGGTGCCCACATCAATGAAGTAGGAGGGGGGAGATGCAAACTCTTACGATGCCGATTTATCCAGGTCGTCGCTACCGGGCATTGAATGCTGTCATTCAATTTCAGACGGTGGGCATTGCAACCTGGCGGGACTGGGTGACCAAGGTGGTGGATGTCCTGGGTGGTCGTGCGAGAACGTACGATCGTCCGATTATTTCGGCGCTGCAGAGTGCGATCGAGAAGGTGCAGCGAGCGGCGAAGGATTTAGGTGGGGATGCCGTGATTGATCTGCGCATCTCGGTGGTGGCAGTGAGTTCCAAAGGACTGGGTATGACACAGCTCCTCGTGACTGGAACTGCGATTGTTTTTGAGCCGGAACAGCCTTTTCGGAATTCCGCTGTCGGTGCGACGGCAGCGTCGCATGAGGAGTCGAGGCCTGATCCAGCGTCTCGCCTGCCAGGGGTGGGGGTGCCCGACGGGTTTTCGCGAGACCCTGACGTGCCACAATTAGGTAGTTACTCGAGCGCTGAGTCAATTATTCGTTGAGGAGCTAGGCATGTGGAAGCGGGTGGTCTGCAGTATCGGAGTTGCGTTCGTGTTGGTGCTGCCTGGCAGTCTGGCTCAGGGGGCGCATTGTGGTGGCATGACGGACATGTATGTACTGGCCCAGTGCGAAGGATCGCATACTTCTGGAGCTGCCGCGCCTGGGATGATTCAGTCTACGATCGGGAGCGTGCCGCAGTACGGAGGCTCTCCGACCTGTCAGACGGGAGGGTGTTCCGGTGCCCCACAGGAATCGTATTTCAATACAACGGGTGATGTGAGTGCCCTGAATAACGATGGGGCAACGGCGGCCGCAACCGATCCTCGTATGGGCGAGTTGCAGAGTACGCGGACCGCTGTGCAAGGGTGGAATCTGACGACCAGCGCGCCGGTGTTGACCTCAGCGACTGTGGCGGCTTCGATGACCGCTCCGCCGGTCACGGAATCGTGTACGGATGTGCGCACGTGTAATGCCTGGTCTGAAGGTCCTCCCAGTACGGAAATATGCACCGTGCCGGGCTCTGCCATGTCCATCTGTCAGATTACAGTTGTCACGACTGCCAGAACACTGAACTACACACTGACAGTTCCGTCTCCTCTTCCAACTGTGGGATGGTCGACTCCGCACAGCGTGTTTGTGTCTTTACGCAGTCTGGGTGGCAATAATTATGAGGCGCTGATTGGCCGGGGCCATGGCAGCGTCTGGGGGTGGTATTCGCTCTACACCTTTACGGCTCCCGATCCCGGGCTGGCTTCGGATGAGATTGTGGTGCAGAGCGGGATATCGGTGAATATCACGGTGCAGGGAGATGGAGGCCCGGGCTGCGGGACCTGGACAGGGAATGTGCCATTGGGGGCCGTATGGGAAGTCTTAGGTTGTTCTGCTCCAGGTGACCAAGGGGGCTGGGCCCGGCTCAATAGTGGGACGGGCTTTTATCATATTCGAAAAGATGTCATCAGTGATGGCTGCGGCGGCCTGCGGGCGACCTGGTCGTTAATTTCATCGACCTGCAACGATACTGTGCCGCGGTCAGTGACGACGGATACGGGGACAGTCTTAGTCCTTCCTCCTCCCGCCACGTTTCCGCTGAATGCCTGTTGGGATCGAACCGAGTCCTATGGGTATCAGGGCCTCGGGCCTAATACCTGCGCGCCGTTACTCCAACGAAACTGCAGTCAAACGAGTTCAGTCTGCACGAGTCCCCTTCCTGGCGGGTGTGATACGTACACCAATACAATGTCCTGTCAGGGGGATCGGTCTGCACTGCCGAAACCGTGGTGCGGCAATGTACGACCTGCGGGGCACCGGATAGTCTTGTGCCCTTCTGTGTCGATGCCAGCACTCCTCCCAATACGAATTTAGCCAATGCGGCGACCTGGTTGGCCATGCTCGACTCAATTAAGAACGATTGGGATCCCGCTACGCTACGGATTTTCACCGGCGCCCGGATGTCCTGTGATTACGACACCCTCGGCTCGGTGATCGTCAATTGTTGCAATACGGATCCCAGTACGCTGATCGGCAGTTGTACGGATGAAGAAATCCAACTCGCGAAGGATCGCCAATTTAAAAAATCACATTATATCGGTGACCATTGCGTCACGACTGGGCCTTTTGGGATTTGTCTGCGGAAAGAGGAAGTGTATTGTTCCTACACCTCTCAACTCGCCCGCATGATTCATGACCAGGGACAACCGCAACTCGGGATGACGTGGGGGACGGCGGATGCGCCCATTTGCGATGGGTTTTCGGTCGCGCAGTTCACCGCGATCAATTGGAGTCTGATCGATTTTAGTGAGTGGTATTCGAACGTCAGTGCCTCGATCGATCCCGTGGGTATCACGAATTCCATGACGACCAGGATCTGTGCGGCAACGGGGAGTTGTTAGCGATGGCCAGGGGTCGGAAAGTGACGTCGTGGATCGCAGGCTTCATGGTGTTGCTCTCTGGTGTCCACGTGGTGGGCACTCGAGTGACTCACGCCGAGGAGATCTCGCCGCATCTGCAGGACCCGTATTGGTATGTGAACCATTCGTGCGTGGCGGAGGCGGGGAGGCGCTATGTGCTGTCTCCACGGATTCTTGAGGCCCTGGTGTATGTGGAGGCGAAGGGGAATCCCTATGCGGTGTCGGTCAACATAGATGGGAAAGGCCATTCACAGGGGATTCTGTCACTGACCGACGCCCGTCGCGTGGTGTCGAAACTGTGGGCCGAGGGGAAAAACTTTGATGTTGGGATGGCGCAGATCAACAGTCAGCATGCCAAGACCTATGGGTTGCATCCTGTCGTGTTCTTGGATCCCTGCGTCAACCTCTATTGGGCGGCCTTTATTCTCCGGCAACAAGTCAACCGGTTCCATGAGACCTGGGAAGCGGTCGGGCACTACAACGGGTCTCGGCATGTCAAAGAATATAGTTGGAAAGTGTTCAACGCGTTGCACGTGTTAGAGCCGGTGGTACATGACCGGCAACGGGTGACGCGTTGACCACGGCGTGACCGAACCGAAAGGAGCAACGCATGGCAGTGGAACTAGCTCAATCGGCGGTCTATGCGATTGAAGTCGGCGGTGGGGGGGTCGATCGGTTGGTGCGAGAACTATATCGTCTGGGCTGTACGCTGATTGACCAGCGGATTCCGGGCTATCTCGTGGTGTCCTTAACGCCTGTGCGGCATACGCAGGTCAGAGGCCTACGGAGTGTGGTGAAAGTGTTCCCTGTTGCCGGAACGGACTTTGAACGTCCGGTGACGATGCCGACCGTTCCTCCATCGAACCAGGTGGGCGAGATGGTGCGGGTCGTGTCCGGGCACTATCGCGGAGTGTCGGGCATTATTCGGTCGACGTCTGGTGAGACCATTCAGCTTGAGATTGTTCTGTTCGGACGACTGATGACGATGACGTTGACGGTGGAGTCCGTCGAACCGATTCCAGTTCCGGAAGCGTGGAGAGGCTAGCGGATGTGGCCGGCCGTCCTGCAATCCGTCACAGACCGGTTCGTGAGTCGAGCCCTCGACGAGCCGACGCGCTTGCCCGTTGAACCGTTTACGATTGAGTTGGTCGAGTTGGCGAAGGCCGTCTGGCTACCCCATAATACCCCGACTCCGGCTGCCGTCCCGTCGGGGTCTAGTGCGCGGGATCCCGTCGTTGAGGGCGCGATCGTTGGGCGTGTCGTGTCGCCGGAGGCGTTGGTGGGGGATCCTCCAGCCTCGTCTTCGTTGGAGCCTCTGTCCTCTCTCCCGCTGCCGACGTCCGTATCGACGATCTCTTCTGCGTCACCAGGATCAACGTCGACGGAACCGGGTCGTTCACGGCATGCCTTCACGGAATTTATGCAGGCGTTCGTCACGCCGCATGAAGGGATATTGCGCGCGCAGCAGGTCTACGACCCGATCGTGGCGATGCTGCAATTTCTCGAGCAACATGGGGAGTGTCCGTCGCTGGTGGTGATTGCACCTGAACGGGATCATGAAGCCGGCGAGTTGTATCCGGTGCGTCAGGCGCTGTTGCGTGTGACCCTCAAAGACCATACCTTTCATGTTACCGATTTTGCGTTAAAAATTCTCAAAGAGACCTATCGAGATTATCGACCCTTGATTCCCAAGGTGCTCGTGGCGGCCATTGGACATGATTTAGGGAAGGCGCCCGCGTTTCGTACAGCGACCGTGTATACGATGGGCGATCATACGGCGGCCAGCGCGGTTCAGGTACAGAAGTGTTTTCAAGGGCGAGATATCTCGTGGCTGAATGAAGCGATCAATGCGATTGTCACCCATCATCGGGGCAGCAATAATGCACTGGATGTGCTCTTGAAACAGGCGGATGAGCGGGCGCGGCAATATGAGTTATCCCAGCAGGAAGGGGGGCTAAGCGTTCAGCCTTTCGAGCAATGGTGTCAGATCCCTGAGTTGCTCCAGGTGGTGAGCCTCCGTGTGAATGTGGTGAAGCGCAGCAATACCTGGGAGGCGGTCTCCTATAAAGACGTGGTGTACATTGTCCCCGATGTGTTGCTTGATGCGGCCCGGCAATTGGCCAAGAAAAAAGGTGTGGTGGAATTGGGGTTGATTCGTGCCGATGATCGGGAGCCGATGTTGCGTCGATTGGTGGGGTCTTTACGCACGCAGCACTTCCTGGGAGAGGATGTCGGGGAGGGGTACTACGGTCGGTTCTATCATCTGGTGATGGCCAAACGGGCCAATACCAAGCGACTGTATCTTATCCCGGTCAAGAAAGACGCGTTTGGCGACGTGCATACCCAGTTTGAAGGGCGTAAAGAAGGACTGTTGTCTCTCATTACAGACGTCCGGCATGTGCGGTAACAGGGGATCATGGACTGGTTCACGTGGCTGAATCCATTGGAGTATGTGTCTGAAGAGGCCTATCTTTTCTGGTGGAACGTCGTGGCTGAACGATTTCTGGTTGGGGTGCCACTGCGGTTACTGACCGTGACCTTGCTGTCCGGATGTTATTGGTGTGGGGCGTATCGGCAACGTCTCGGTCTGGCGATTGTCTTCTTCTTGCTCGCGCTGGTGACGGCGTATGTCCATCCGCTCATGCATGTCATAGGGTTGGTGTAGCGCATGGCTGAACGGAATTCCAAGCGGGGCCCGCTGTTTGCGGAGAGTAATGTCAAGACGGACCAGCGTAGTTTGATCACGGCGATCAGTGAAATCCAGGAATTATCAATTGTGGAAAAAATGGGGCGGTCGCTGCCGACGCATATGATGCTCCTCGATCGGAAGTTTGCGTATTCGGAAGTGGGATTTCACGCGGTGTTGTTAGATGGGTTATGTAACCTCGTGGGTATTCCCTTCGCCGTCGCCGTCATGTGGGGGATCATGCCGATCTTTGGCAGTTGGGAGCCGACGTGGTTCGGGGTCCTGATGGCGTTGACGATGGGAGTCGGCTACGGGCTCCATTTTAACTGGATGCTGGGAAAGAATCTGGGGCATTGCTACTATGGGGCGGTCTGTCGGCGCTCAATCGATTATTTGTATCAAGCCCTGTGGGTCTGTCAGGCGATCAAGATTGTCTTGCTCTTTATTGTCTTTCACACGCTGCAGTCGGTCATCACACCTGCATCGGTACAGAAGGCATTTGCGGTGGTCTGGCCTGTGTTTCGACCGGTCATGAGCGATGAGTCTGCGGTGATCGTCCAAGACTGGATGATTCATCTGCGCGAAGTCTTGATTGCCTCTAGCTGGTTGGCGTTTGCGGTCACGGTGGTGGGATTGGTCATTCCCTATTACTATTGCTATATCGGTCAGATCAAGGCTGCCGAAGAGCATCGGAAGAATATTCTCTACGATCGGTATTAACCTCCCTCTGCGGTTCGAATCCTCGACACCCTCGCGCCTGGTGCGTCCGTCTTTAGCGGCGGAGTGCAATGTCTCTCTGTGTGAAGACAGAGGTTGGTGCGAGATCAGTTGATGCGATGGTGACCCTATGCCTTCATGGGGGACATCCCGCGTGGCACAGTTGTGAGATCGGTCACTGTGTGGTGGCCGATGAACGGAGGGTGGGAATTGTGTCGAGAATCTGGCCTTCTTCTCGGAGGGTCTTGGCCACGTCGGGAATGAGCGCGATCCAGTCTAGACCCACGCGATCGATGGCATCGGCCATCGTGTACCCCATCTCACTGAGCCAGTCTCCGCGATTGAGAATGAGTGCGGTGAGCAGTTTTTCACCGGTTGACTGTGCGGTCCATCCACCTACGAGTGCCTCTCGACAGATGCGCAAGAGATGCTGATGCCGCGGGGTCATGGGGTCTCCTCTCCCTGAGTCGTCACGCGTGTTCTCATTATACACGCAGGCCCGTTCATTTGGAAATTGTCTCTCTTCCCGTTCATTGCATCGCAGGCCTGTGTGCGTGTGGGGTCGTCCGTCCGAGAGAGACTCTCTGATAGGCGCGGGTGGTCCTCCAGCGAGGAGGGTGACGAGTCCTCGGACTCTACACTGACGGAGGATCGATTGTCGGAGTTGGGTGCGCCTGTGTGCGTGGCTCGGATGAGAGCCGAGTAGTCTCTACAGCGTAGTGGCTGGATCCTGTTGACCAGCAGGTGTTGGACCCATTTTCGTGCACGTCCGAGTCATCGCCCAGCTGTCGTGAAGGAGTGGGTCTCCAGAGCAGGCGAGAGATGGGACGGAGTCGAGCTGGGGCACTGGTTGGGTGAGTGACGGGTGGAGAGGCGTGTGTGTTTAGGATTGTCGTGGCGTGCGATCGATGTCAGCCGTCCCCCGCGACACCGCGGGGGATGGCTGGTTCTGGACCAGCTGACCAAGGCTAGTAAAGGATGGAATGACTACCGGCGCTGGCGCTGGTGAGATTGCGGAACTCGCCGCAGGAGTCGCGGCTTGGCGCTCGGCGGCCTCTTCAAAGAATGCGCGTGCTCCGGCGGCAAGGCACGCCTTAATGATGCCCTGCCGCCGTGCTCCCCGGTGATACCGGGCCAGCCATCTTGTAATGAGACGGTCTTCTTCCTTTGATGGATTCAGCCGAATGTGCAATCTCACCAGCCTGCTCCTAGGCCACAGGTGCGGCAACCTCGATCAGGCTGTCTACGTGCGTCGCTGGTGCTGGGATTGCAGGTTCTGCATGTGGGGTGGTCCACCGCGCATAGGTCAGATACCCCAACGCATTGGCAAACTGGCTGTCCGGCATGACCGTATAGTGTGACCGAAAGGCCGACAATTGCTCCTGCAGGAGTGCTGCCCCTCCTCCACAAAACACCAACCGATCGAGACCTGGGGCACCGGCCCCCCAGAGGGTCGTCATGTCACGAAAGAGTTCGTCGAGGAAGGGTGCGATCAACGGCTGTACCACACGCGTTAAGACCTCCTGGCTGACTGGCTCGCCCTTGATCATGATCGGTTTGGTCTGGCGAAACGCCCAATTGAATTCATACGCATCAATGGTCCGTTCTGTGTGTGTGGCGAGTTGAACCGCCGCCTTTTGAAAGAGGGTAGAGACCCCTAACCCGCATTATTCACGACTGATGGTCAGAGGGGCAGTGGCCGCCATATTGGAGAGGCCGCCGACTCCTCGGCCTCTGTCGCGGTCGCTGACGGCAGCGGCGGGGCCCCACGTTCTCTGTTGGGA
>CAMDRK010000058.1 GCA_945906715.1 Nitrospira lenta | reverse complement strand
ATCTGTTGAAACTGCTCGGCGTAACTTGTGCTGATTGAACTTTGGATCAGAAAGCTGGAGTTGAGGTGCGTCCCAGCTTCGGTGCCATCACCGATCAGATTGACAGGATCGATACTCGCATAATTGGAGGAAGTATCCGCCATCTGCTCGACCCCATCGCGGGCTGGATCGAGTATCTGCGCTGCGACGTTGAGGCTGATGCCGTCAAGCAGCTGTTGGTAGTCGAGTACATTCGTGGACACAAACAGCATCTCCTGGCGGGTGGACGATACGTCAAGCGCCTCCAAGGCATCGAGAAGAGCCTGATCAGCAGTGGCTGAAGGTTCGTTGGTTGGTGCGTCGGTTGTCGCCGCGTCACCAGACGAGATGGAATCCTCAGCCTGGTTTTGGGCGGTTTGTTCGGCACTCACAATGCTGGCAGTGGCCACAGCAGCACCATCGAACATGATGCGCGATTCGAGCGACAGCAGTGAACCGCCAAAGATCGACGGGGTAACAGCCGCGTCCTCGCCGGCACGATTGTCCCTTCGCGCCGGTTTGATCGATTTTTTCTTCTGCTTATGCGGTGTGCTCATGGCATAGCGATGAAACTATCAGCTGATTATCCCCATAAAATTAGCAAGGATGGTGCCAGTTCACACAGTAAATAGAATTCCCATGCAGGGAACGCTCAGACCCTACTCGATGGAGATGTTCGTCTGGGCCAAAGAGAGCACTTCAGGGCCACTTTGGCCTGATGTCATGCATGTATTCTAAGCGCCACTTTCTCGAATAAAGATGCGGGCACTCTGTTGCCACACCCGTTGGGCAAAGCTGATCCGAGGACCCTTCACGAGCACGATCCCTCGTACGGCTTGGTTCCACCGGGGCGGAGAGTCGACGAAGTGCAGGGTAATGCGATAGACGGAGGTTTCCGGTTTCAATCGATGCTGGGCATCTTCTTGAACCGCTACGTCTCCGCCATAGAGAGATGCGAGATAGGGCACCGAGAAACTGCTTTCGTCGCTGTCACGAATCTCGACCACCTGTGCCTCCAAACTCGGCCGATCCGCACCCTCGGGAATGAATCGAGCCGATTGACCCTCGTGGAGATAACCGACTTCTGTTTCTGGAGCCAACGCGTGCAACTCTTCACCTGCCGGATCGATCACGTATGCGAGTGGCAACTCCTTGTTGATCCACTGTCCTACGTGCAGCGCCTCCGCCCGATCAGTCACCACTCCTGCAATCGGCGCCGTGAGTACGAGATTCTGCTGCTGTTCCAGTAGGCCTTCGAGCTGAGAGAGACGAGCCTTCAGAGTTTCCAACGTCACCTGGTGCTGCGCAAGCTCTTGCCGGTCGATGAACTGGCGCCGGCCTCTCGATCGCTCGACCTCGATCCGCTTGCGTATTAACGCCATATCCTTTTCAAGCGCCGGCGATTCCACCGTAACCAGCCTGTCTCCCACCCCCACTCGCCGCCCTTCTTTCAGCGCCAGTTCGACAATCCTCCCTGGCGCCGGCGCATAGATTGTGGCATGCGGCGTTGATTCCAACACCGCGGGGAGGCTGATGCGATCGGACCAGGGAATGAAGAGCCCCGCCATCAGAAAGGCCAGGCCGCCGACCGATACCCATACTCGTCCCCGTTCACGCATCGCTCCACGTAGTGTCCACCAAGCCTTGAGCTCGCCCACGACCGGGAGCAGAATAAACCAGCCGATTTCGACCGCAAAGAGGATGAGCCCTAATAACTTGAAAAAGAACTCGTAGACCACGAAGGCGATGCCGATAAACAGCATCAAACGATAGACCCATACTCCCCAGGCAAACCAAATAAAAAATCGGCGTCGGGCAGCGGCGACCGGCTCAGGCATTGGGACATCGAGGCCGAGAAGAAGCCGCCGCAGCTGCCACCGCCCAAAGGCAAAGGCTCGCTCGTGCAAGTTGGGAATGTCCAGCAAATCGGAAAGCACATAATACCCGTCGAATCGCATGAACGGGCTGAGATTGATGGCAGCGCTTACCATCAGACTTGTCGTCGCCACGATAAACACCAGGCTCCGCACCACGCCATCGTCGAGAAAGTTCCACGCGAATATCGCCAGCGCAGCCAACGCGCATTCAACGACCATCCCGGCAGCGCCGATGGCAGCACGCTGGCGACGGGAAGTCAGCTTCCACGCATCGGAAGTGTCCGAATACAGCATCGGTACCATCACCATCATGGCGACACCCATGGTGGGAACGCGACAACCATAGCGTGTCGCCGTATAGGCATGCCCCAGTTCATGAAACACCTTGACGGCGACTAGACAGAGCACGTACAGCGCGAGGCCTTGCAGAGTGAAAAAATGCAGAATGGTGGCTGTGAAGGTGTCCCACTGCCGCGAAACAAGGTAGATGCCTGTCAGCCCGATACACGCAATGATCCAGGCAGTCGTTTTCGAGAAGAGCCATTCGACGAAGGGTAGGGTCGCACGAAGAAATCGATCCGGTCGGACCAGCGGAATCTGAAAAAATAGATAGTGGTGGACGAGCCACAACAACCACTGCGGCTTTGCGGCCTCTGCTTGATTAGCATAGGCTCGGTACCCGCCTTCCGGCGGATCGCGCATCAGATGGTTGTCGTACAAAAAACGGAGGAGATCCTCGACATCCTGTTTCGTGGCTCGACAGGTCGTGTCCGCATGGATCTGCGACAGGACAGCCTCTGCCGATCGGCCACTCCAACGCGAAAGAATCTGGTAGGCAGCCCAGCCGATGTGAAAGTATTTCCCGCGAACCGGATCGACGACAATCCACGTCGGCGAACCGTCGGCGGACGAGGCGCCAGCGATGAGCTGGAGATCCTCCCGCAACAGCGGCAGCAGAGCCTCAGGCTTTGGGGAAGGGGACTGTTTCATAGGCCAATCCAGGGCCGGACGGCGGAGATCGGGCGACGGAACAGATAGGTGAATAGCGTGACCGTCTCTCCGTAGATTTTGGCGCTCCCTTGCCAGCCAATGCGGAACTCCGAAGCCCCCTGCCCAAGCTGCGCCGTCACGCGGTAGGCCAGCATATTATTCGGCAAGACCTCGGCGTGGTAGCTCGCATGACTCACAGTGGCAGGAACGCTGGAAAATGGATTGGCGTTCAGGAACAGCACTACCGACGCGCCTTCGCGAAGAACAATCGCATCCTCCACCGGCAAATCGATCCGCACCTCCAGCTGTTGAGGATTCGCCAGCTCCATAATGCGTTGACCGACCACAACCGGCTTTCCGATCCAATCGGACTTGTCTGTGTAGAGCAAGAGCCCGGCTTGCTCGGCCCTCACCTCGACCTTTGCCAACCGTTCATGCGTATAGTTCCGCTCGGTTTCTCGCAACTCAACTTCGGCTTTCAACAGCGGAACCTCTGATTTTTGTTCAGCGTCCACAAATGAGCCTTGCACGGCCCGTCGATATTGCGCCATCCCCACATCGAGATTCCGCTCCGCGACTTCGTACTCGCTTCTGAACGTCGTGTCTTCGTACTTGAACAACACTTGGCCTTTGGACACCATGGTATTGGGAAGGACAAAAATTTCGGCGATGACACCGTCAATCGGCGCACTAACGATTGAAGGTTCCTTCGCGACAATCTTCGCAGGCGCCAATGTCGACATGGGGACAGGAATGGCCAGTGCGCTCAGCATTACAACCGCGAGTATCCACGTCATGGTCCGGCTCAGCCCCCATCGCCAGCGCCGGGTATTCGATGGACCGACGGCACGCCAGGCGTAAGCATAGGCGTCACCGAGACGTTGCAGGACCGTCACTTCGTGGTCCACCCATGGCTCGTCCCTGGTCAGCCACAGGCCGCCGATGATCTGTCCCCCCGGATGCTTTAGAGGGCACCAGAGTCCATACTCTAGGGTGAATTCCTTCCAGTCCGGTCTGAGCTCCTCAGGACAATCCTCTTCCGTGACGTGACTGATCTCCGGACCTGTCGAGGTCTTGCGCAATTCACCAATCAATCGCTCAGTCCATTGCATCAAGGGCACGGTGCGATCCATCACCGGAACGCTCGATGCGGCTCGCACCTCATAGCTCTGTGAAGACGGGATTGGCGGGATAAGCAAAATTGCTTGTCGATAGGGAACCAACCGGCGAGTTTCGTTGACGAAAAAGAACTGCAGTTCTTGCTGGGTCCGGGCGGCACGAACCATCCCCTCCAGCTGAAGCAGCATGGTGAACGACGTGTTCCTCTGCGGCGGACTGGCGGGAGTGACTTCTGTTGCAACCATGTCAGCGTGAAAGCCCGGTAAATGAAGCGGCCCCGCTCATTCCTGCGAGCACATTGTTGGGCTGGGTGCGAAACAGGCCCTTCACTTTCACCGTTTGACTGGCAGGATCCACATTCGCGCCGATGTCCTGAACCACGGCGGGATACCGGAGTCCTGTTTCATCGATGGCGTACTCGAAGCGCATGCCGACCTTCAGCCACGCGAGGGATCTCGACGGCAGAATCAGCTCGATCTCGAGCAGACTATCATCCAACAGACTGATGAGCTGGTCGTTGGGAAATACATTCTCGTGTTCGTTCACGATCATTTTGACGACACGCCCGGGAAACGGTGCGAGCACCGTGCAGCCTTTCACATTCACCTGCGCAACATTTATGGCGGCGAGTGCTTTTTCGGCTTCGGCCTGAGAGACATCGAGTTCGAGGGTCCCAACGGAATCGTGCTCGGCAAGCCGAAGGTTGTTCTCGTAGGTCAATTTCTTGCCGCGATGTTCCGCCTCAGCGCTCGCCAGCTCCGCCTCATACTTCGAACAGTCGAGGGCCACCAGGAGGGCTCCTTTTTTAAACCGCTGTCCCTCCTTGAAGGGCAGCTGACTAATCCGGCCCTGGACCTGGCTGGCTAACGTCGCTTGGGCGGTCGCCTTCACCACGCCGCGGATTGTGCTGAGTTCTGCCGCGCTGCTTGCAGGTCTGTGATCTGATTTGGCGCCGGCTGTCGCGAACGACATCGGCAGGAGGAGCCACAGCCCCATCATTGCGCCACCGACCAGTGGCCAACTGATCCTGGTCATTTCAGCAACTCCTTGCTTTTCGCCCAGCGCGTGCGCAGTTCAATGGCCAGGTCGGACACACTCTGTTCCTGCGTCAGGTCGTTGGGCAGGACATCTTCTCCGACGGCGGCGAGGAGCGACCCCCACGCGGTTTGCAGCCCCGCCTCCACGGTATCAGCGCGCAGTTGCGCCGCCACCTGATTGACACGCTCGCGCAGCATGGCCTGCTCACTCACCCGGGACGTCCGCCAGGCCTGACGGGTCTGCTCCGTAATTTGGGCCTGCGTGTCATGATAGAGCTTCGCCGTCGACGCTTCCGTCTTCGCCTGTGCCACCTGCGCGACGCTGACATGCACTTGCGACATGATGGCCATGGTCAGCGCGAGATTCTGCGTGTACAGCACCTTGTGTTGCGCTTCAATCGTCTTCGCCCGGGCCGGATACCGAAAGAGATTCAGCAAATTCCAACTGGTCCGGGCCGCATAGGCGCCCCAATGGTTATTAAAGAGAAAGCTGTTGCTGTTGTAGTTCTCCCCGACTTGGAGATTGAGACTGGGGAGCATCTCGAGGATCGCCGCTTTGGCCTCCCGCGCGTTGATGCGACGACGGTAATCGATCATCCGCAACTCCGGGCGGGCCTCCAGCGCCCGATCCTCCAAGACCGTCATATCTGGCGGAAGGCTGAGCGTGCTGCCCTCTCGCTCCGGCACCAGAAGCTGTAGTGCATGCTCTTGGCCGGGGGGCAGATTGATGAGCGCGGCCAGTTGCAGCTTCGCCGTGGAGAGCTCCCGGAACAACTGCTGCACGTAGCGCTGCGTATTGAGGAGATCGAGCTTGTACTGCAAGGGCACCAACGGCGTACTGAGTTTCTCGGCCTGCACAGCCTGGGCTTTGTCCAGCGCGCTGCTCACCCATTCATTCAACAGCTTGAGGGACGGCAGAATCCGCTCCGCGCTGACGGCCCGCCAATAGGCGGCCCGCACCTCCTGCATCACGCGATTGGCCACGCGCCGCCGTTCTTCTTCCGCGATCAAGACGTCGTCGGCGGCCTGCTTCGCCCGGATGTACGACAGACCGAAATCCAAGACATTCCAACTAAGCGATAGATCGGCGGAGAAAATGTTTTTCTCAGATGAGGTAAAGGGTTGAATCTGCTGTTGCCCGGTAATCAAGGAGCGGGCAACCCCACCGGTATAATTATCGCGCCCGTCGAAGCCGGCGTTCGCCGCCAGACGGGGCAACATGGCATAGTGTGAAAGGTCGAGTTGGGTCTGAGCCAACATCTTATGCATCAGCTCGACTCGCGCCTCAAGGTTATACTTCAGCGCCCGAGCCATCGCGTCGTAGAGATCGATCGCGTCCGAAACGGGCTCTTGATCTTTGGTCAGAACGGCCCGGTCTTCTTGCATGCGTGACCGCACTTCGTCCCTCGTCAAGGGAATCGGTTTGACGGCGCAACTGCTCAGATCGATGGAGGCGAGCATCATCAGCACCACCAGTAATAGGTTGATCAGACTGCGAGATGGTCCGGCTGGAAGAGTTGCTCCTTTCACCACATCATTCCCTGTTCTGACCTATTCCATGAGCCAACCATTCTGTTCCACGCCAGACAATAGAGCCCTTCTGTTCTACCGCATACACGATAGGGCCAATAGGGCCCAATTGATCCGTCTTAACGTTAGGACCAACAAGACCTATTTTGATTATATGTAAGAGTACTCAATCTCCGTGGATTGTCATCTTTTTTCGGTTATTGGCACACCTCTTTACCGGCCTTCTCATAGCCAAACTTGAGCGAAAATCATTCCTGCCACCGGGGATGATCATCCATACGACGAATCACGCGCTCAACCTTCGCCATGAACAAACCGGTAACGATTGCACAAACCCTATTTTTCCTTTTTGCGCCTCTTATTTCTTGGTAGCTTGCATACGAGAGGTTGAGAATGTGACCCTTTCGGTCGACCACAATTCCATCCATCACCAAGGAGGTCGCCATGAAAAAAGAGCCTGGATCACCGGCGAATACAACGAGCCCGTCTCCCGCAAAACCATCACCAATAACCCAAGCTGCCAATGCCACCCCGACGGTCCAGTTTGACGTTTCCAATCTTAAGAGTTCCTACGCCAATGTGTGCAATGTATCGTCGACCCGCGAAGAAGTGGTGTTGGCCTTTGGCGTCAATGATGTGTGGGAGCGGGCGCAGACGAATATCCAGGTTCAGATGACGAACCGTATCGTACTGAACCCCTATGCGGCGAAACGGTTAGCTGCCGTGCTCAATCGTGTGGTCACCGAATATGAGTCCAAGTTTGGGACGTTGAAGAACGACCCAAGACCGCAGGCCAAGGCAGCCTAAGAGAAAGGCCCCTCACCGGATATCCCTCTGACCAGAGAGAGCGCTTCAACAGCCTTGTCGTTGATTTGATTGGTTATTGATTACAGGGGGCAACTGCCCGGCCCGCCAGAAATCCCGTCGACCAGGCCCATTGAAAGTTGAACCCGCCGATCCGGCCATCGCAGTCGAGGATCTCTCCGACTAGATAGAGGCCCGGTACCAGCTTGGATTCCATCGTCCGGAAGTCGATCTCTCCGAGAGGAACCCCGCCCGCCGTCACTTCTGCGTAATTCCAGCCGCGATCCTGGTCGATGGGAAAGGAAAACTTTGTGAGCGATGCGAGTAACCGGTCTCGGTTTTCTCTCGGCAGTTGCGCAACCGCCGTCTTGGGATCACATTCGACATGGGAACAAAGCGCCTCGGCAAATCGCTCCGGTATCTGTTGCGCCCATGTCTTCAGCAAGGATCGCCGTGGATTATCCATCGCTTGTACCATAAACCACGACTTCGCCTGTTCTTGCGTCTGACCGATCAAGAAGTTTCCGTAGACCCCGACGGTCTCTCCCTGCTCATGCCCGACGGTCCAAAAGCGGCTCGCGTCCATCACGACCGGCCCACTGATCCCAAAGTGCGTCCAGAGCAAGCTTCCCGTCCGACAGTCGACCTTGCGGCCCTTCACCATTGTCGTCATCTCGACCTCCTGCGAGAGGCCGGAAAGCTGTTTGTGGAACATCGTGTCCTTAAGGATGAACGGGACGAGTGCCGGAACGGTGGCCGTCACGTGATGACCGAGTCGCCGGGCGAGGCTGTACCCAAACCCATCACTCCCAGATTTAGGGATTGATCGCCCTCCGGTCGCTAGAATGACCTTCCTTGCCTGTAAGACTCCTTGCGAATGATGAATCGAAAATCCATGGGTATGATCCGTGACAGGCTCGATCTTATCCACGCGATGGTTCGGCTGAATCTCAACTCCAAGTTCACGACAACGCTCAATAAGCGCCAACAGGACGGTTTGGGCTTTGTCGGTCACCGGGAAAAGCTTACCGGTCTCCTCGCGTTTGAGCTCGACCCCTAACGAGGCAAACCACTTCACCACATGCTCAACGGAAAACGCCGCCAGCACATTCTTGATGATATGGCGATTGCCGAAGAAATCAGTAGGGGTGACAACCTCGTGCGTGACATTGCAACGACCTCCGCCTGAGACGAGGATCTTGGCGCCGATCGTTTTCGCGCCATCGAGCAATACGATCCTTTGCGAACGATCGCCCTTCGTGGCCGCCTCTGCAGAGAATATTGAAGCCGCCAGACCGGCGGCGCCCGCACCGATCACTGCAATATCGTACCAATCGTTCTGTGTAGACATTAGAGAGTTTTAACTGCCAGTTAACATCGTATTAATCTTGCGATGTTAGAGTTCACCTCGTGAAAGGCCGACTCGTCGGCGCTGGAACCCATGAGAGCAGGAGGTGGACGCAATGACCTGTCTAAAATGCAAAGGACTGATGGTAAAAGAATGGCGACCGGAGTTTTCTCAGGAAGCTTCGGTCCTCCGCTGTATCAATTGCGGGCTGGTCCTCGATCCGTTAATTGCACAGAATCGCGTGACCCCGTTGCAGACGAAGCAGCGGATCCTGAATGCCGCTTAACGGTTCTTTTGAGATCGTGAGCCAGTTCAGTTGGCGAGGATGACTTACCGAGCCGACCGAATTGGGCAGATGTGGACGTTGCGTTTGTGGTTAGACCGAAAACTCCGCCCATAAGAATGTGTGATCTGAGGGGTCTTTCGCTCCCCGCGGCCCGACGTCCACCTCTACCTTAACACAGTGCTTTGCCAGCGGGGCCGTCGCCAAAATATGGTCGATGCGCCAGCCTCTATTCGCTTCCAGCGAGCCAGGCGCTCTGTAATCCCAAAACGTATATTGCTGCCGGTCCGGATAGAGTTTCACGAACATATCCTGAAATCCCCACGCCAACGTGCTTTCATACACCCGGCGCGCATCTTCGTGATAGCAGACATGCTTGAGATGTTTTTCGGGACTGTGTACGTCCATCGGTCGCGGAGCGACATTCATGTCGCCACACCAAATAGCCGGTTTGTTCGGCGACAGATGTTTCTCGAAATACTTGCGGAGTCGATCGTACCAGCCAAGCTTGTATTGATACTTGGGTGAGTCGATCTCGAAGCCCTGTGGCACGTAGGTATTCACAATGGGAATCCCCTTGATCACCACACGCAAGAGCCGCGCATCTTCCGAATCGCCCCCGTCGTCAAATCCGTAGGCCGCCGCGTCCGGCTTCTCCCGGCTCAATATCGCGACGCCGTTGTACGACTTCATTCCCCTGTAAGTGATTTCATATCCGGATTCCGCCAGCGCCAGCAACGGAAACTCGCTGTCCTGGACTTTGGTTTCTTGAAGACAAAGCACATCGGGCTTCTGCTGGGCCAGCCAATCGAGCACGATCGGCAAACGCTTGCGGAGAGAATTGACGTTGAACGTAGCGACCTTCATGGAGGAACCCGTGATATGAATGTTCAGGCCGCCGCATCCTAGCAAAAGACCCACGGGGGAACAAGCCGAGGGATATCATCAATGAAGCGGTTTGCCCGAGAGATACTCTACATAGAACGGCCCCCAGGAGGTTTTCCTCCTGAGGGCCGGCATACTGATGCGGCTGCAAAAACTTATGGAGCGGTAACAGAAGTAGGGGCGGTAGGAACTGTCGCTTTCAGGTCTTGCTCCATCGACCGAGCAGCGTCCTTCGCTTCTCCAGCCTTGGATTTTCCTGCGACTTTATGCGCCTTCATCTTCTCCCTCATTTCATGGCGCTTCGCCTTGATCGCGCCCTTGCGGGCTTTCATCTTGCCCTTCATCTCTTCCTTCTTGGCCTTCATATCGCTCTTCATCTCGTTTTTCTCAGCCTTCATCTCGTCTTTCATGCCACCAATCTCGCTCTTCATGGCTTCGTCAGCCAAGGCCAGCGAGCTGGTTCCGATCAGACATAATGCTGCAAACCCGATAACGATTAGTTTCTGCACTGGACACCTCCCGGAATAGATAATAGTGAGTAGTAACGGTTCCTTCACATGGAAAAGCCAGCCTGCGCCCCTTTTTCAAACCTGTCAAGAATTAGCCTGCATTGTTCATGATGGTTTGCCGGAACTCGGCTAGAGATCAGTCGAGGGGCGCTAGGCAAGAGGAAAATTGTCCCTTCTGGCCGTCCTTAGCCTCTAACACCGCGCCTCTCGCCCCTACATTGGCGCTTGCAACAGCGAGGAGAAACCCGTCAAGCACAGTTGAACTATCGATGTGCGGCAACCGAATAGGTATGGATTACCCTGTCAGACTATTTACTGGCGTTGAGCGAATCATGGGTTCCCGGCACACATTCTTCACGTTTCCACTGCTTCAAGATCTTCTGTTCGTTGAAGATCAGGGTATAGCGGTAGCAATACAACATTTCTTTGGGCCCGTCCCCCGGCTTTCCTATCAACGAGGTGGCTTGCGTCGCGGCATTGGACAGACCAGCAAAGTGCAACGAGCTCAATTCCTTTTCGGCCAAGGGCACACGATAGGTCCAGACCGAGTCCCCTCCGAGAACCGGTGTCTTGGCCGTATGGGGCGACCCGAATTTCTCAGTCACTTCGTCTTGAGTGAGTCGATCCACACCTTTTTTGAAATAGCCGTCGCGCCACGGACCTCCGCAGGCGAGCATCCCTCCCGCGAGGAGGAGCATCACCACTGTGAATACGTACTGACGTATTCGTCTCATGATTTGGGTTGGTCCTTGAACTCGTGCATACGCCTCACGGAGCAATAGAGCGCATAACCTTGGGCCAACATGCCGGTAACCAGGAAGCCCATCGCCGTCTTCATCCACGGCCCTCCTGTATCTTCCAGTCCATAGATCCCGACGACGAACCCGAGCGCGATCGCCACAATTCCTATGAATCGCGCGATCATCCCTTTCGTCCGCAAGTTAATGGAGTTCGGATCGGTGTGTTTTGCCATAATAGATTCGGAGTACGCTACACTGGATAGCGCTGCCGGTTCAACTCCGCTTTGCGCAAAAGGTTCTTTTGGTATGTTCTCCGGCCATCGACATGGCCATCCAGCCTCTTCCTCATATGCCCAACCGTTCGACAATGGATTCTGCCGGATAGGTTACGATTTCTGCCAGCGTGGGATGATAGTGCGGCATGCGCAAGAGATCGGCTGCAGTCCCATGGTAATACATCACCGCGATCAGCTCGTGAATCAGTTCACCTGCTTCCGGGCCGACGATCTCCGCGCCAAGAATCTCACCGGTCTGTGGCGCCGTGAGCAACTTCACAAACCCCTGCGTCGCACCAAGACAGAGCGCCTTGCCATGGTCGAC
>CAMDRK010000057.1 GCA_945906715.1 Nitrospira lenta | reverse complement strand
CTAGAGGAGTCCGTCCGCCCAATTCCTTCCGAGGATGGTCTGCCATCCCGTCGGCATGGAGAATCACATGTTTCATAAAGGCCCTGCGCTCATTGTGTCTACACCCTTAAAAGACGAGCGACATCCTCCCGCGTCGCTCTAACGGTTTTTGGTTGGGTCGATACGCTGATGGCTGTGTCGGCATCCTTCAATCCATGACCGGTCAAGGTGCAGACCACTACCTCGCCTTCACGCAACCCACCCTGCTTGCTCAACTTCATCACGCCGGCAACTGAAGCGGCCGACGCCGGCTCACAGAAGACCCCCTCCGTCGCCGCCACCGCCCTATAGGCCTGGAGAATTTCTTCGTCGGTCACCGAATCGATCGCGCCAGCGGATTCCTTCACGGCACTCAACGCTGTTTCCCAGCTGGCGGGATTGCCGATTCGAATCGCCGTGGCCACAGTCTGCGGATTCTCCACAATGCGGCCAAGCACGATGGGCGCGGCGCCGGCCGCTTGAAATCCAACCATCCGAGGCAGCCGCGTGGATTGATTGGCCGCACGATACTCCCGGTACCCCTTCCAATAGGCGGTAATGTTGCCGGCATTCCCCACTGGCAGCACATGAACCGTCGGGGCATCACCGAGCTGATCGCAGACTTCCATCGCGGCGGTTTTCTGCCCCTCGATCCGATAGGGATTGATCGAGTTGACCAGCTCGATGTGGTAGGACGCAGACAATTCTTTGACGATGGTCAAGGCCTGGTCAAAATTTCCTTCAATCTGGATCACTGTGGCTTGATGCATCATGGCCTGGGACAGTTTCCCCATTGCAATCTTCCCGGCAGGAATCAATACATAGACCGCCAATCCCGCCCGCGCGCCATAGGCTGCCGCGGAGGCGGAGGTATTCCCAGTCGAAGCGCAGATCACCGCCTTGGCGCCGGACTCAACAGCCTTTGAAATGGCCATCGTCATGCCGCGGTCCTTGAAGGATCCCGTCGGATTCATGCCTTCGAATTTGAGATAGAGATCGATGCCGGGGGCGATCTGCTGAGCCAACCTTGTCGCTTTGATAAGCGGCGTGTTGCCTTCTCCGAGCGTCACCACGGGGGTCTGGTCAGTCACCGGCAGAAATTTTCGATATTCTTCGATCACACCATGCCAGCGCTTCATCGCATTACTCGTCCTTACCCTCGACCCGGATCAAGGTGGTGGGCTCGGAAATGAAGGCCATGCGATTGATGGCGCGCAATGCCGTTTGGACATCGCGCTCCATGGCGGTATGGGTCTTAATCACAACCGGAACCGTTTGCCCTTCGCGGCGCCCCTGTTGGAGGACGGACGAGATACTGATGCCACACCGGCCCAACTCCCCTGCAATTTGCGACAAGACGCCGGGGCGGTCCAATACCATAAACCGGAGGTAGTAGAGCGAGCTGATTTCTTCCATCGTCCGCATCCGAAGCGGCCGACGCTGGTCCTGCCGGAACGAAGCAGGTGGCACTCGCCCAACCGCGCCTTTCAACAGATTCCGCGCAATGGCAACGAGATCGCCGACCACCGCACTGCCGGTCGGCATAGAGCCGGCGCCCCGGCCATACAGCACCACGTCGCCCACGGCATCGCCAACCAGTTGAATCGCGTTGTAGACTCCTTCGACCTGGGCGATTGGAGACGAGGACGGCAGCATCGTGGGATGCACTCGGGCTTCGACTTCGTTGCCGACCAATTTGGCAATGCCCAGCAACTTGATCGTACAACCGAACTCTTTGGCGTACGCGATATCGAGCGGCGTGATGTGGGTGATCCCCTCGGTGTATACCTCTTTCACATTGACCGGCGTTCCATAGGCCAATGCCGCCAGAATCGCCAGCTTGTGCGCCGAATCGATACCGGCCACATCGAATGTTGGATCCGCTTCGGCATACCCAGCCTGCTTCGCTGCGTCGAGTACCGCCTCAAAACTCTGGCCTTCATGGGTCATGCGCGAGAGAATGTAATTGGCCGTCCCGTTGATGATCCCATAAATGGATTGGATGGTGTTGGCCGCCAACCCTTCCCTCAAGGCCTGGATGACGGGAATCCCTCCGCCCACGCTCGCTTCGAAGCCGAGGTCGACGCCCTTGCTGGAAGCGGCGCTAAATATTTCTTCTCCGTGTAACGCAAGCAAGGCCTTATTGGCAGTGACGACATGTTTGCCTGCTGCAATGGATTCCAGAATAATGCGTTTGGCAATATCGCAGCCCCCGATCAACTCCACGACGATGTCGATCGACGGATCGGTGAGAATCTGTTTCGCATCGGTCGTGAGAAGCCCTGGCGGCAGGGTAAGACCTCGGTCCCTCGTCACATCGAGATCTGCGATCCGGACGAGTTCGATCGGCACACCGACCCGGCGGCTGATTAACGCGGCATTCTCCAAGAGAATCTTCGCGACGCCCGTTCCGACCGTTCCGAATCCAATAATGCCGACGCCCACGCGCGAAATCACTCTTCCGTCCCCTCAAGCTTTAGCGCCTTGCGAATGCCTCTCACGGCTTGCCTTGTCCGATGTTCATTTTCGACGAGGCCGAACCGCACATATTCATCTCCGCCTTCACCGAATCCGATCCCGGGAGACACGGCCACTTTCGCCTCGCGGAGCAGGAGCTTCGAAAACTCCAACGACCCCGAAGACCGATAGGGCAACGGGATTCTGGCCCAGACAAACATGGTCGCCACAGGCTTGTCCACCTGCCATCCAATTCGATTCAGCCCGCTCACCAACACGTCGCGACGCTTCTGGTAGCGCAGCACCGTCTCCTTCACACAATCTTGCGGCCCATTGAGGGCAATGACGCTGGCAATCTGAAGAGGCTGGAAAATACCGTAGTCGAGGTAACTCTTGATCTTCGCCAGGGCTCCAACGACCTCGCGATTGCCGCAACAAAATCCCACGCGCCAACCGGGCATGTTGTAGGCCTTGGACAGGGTATAGAACTCGACGCCGACATCCTTCGCCCCGGGAGCCTGCAGGAAGCTCGGCGCCTTATACCCATCGAACACCAAGTCGGCATAGGCCAGGTCATGAATGACGATCACGTTATGTTCTTTGGCAAAGGCGACGATCTTCTTGAAAAATCCGAGGTCCACCACCGCGGTGGTAGGATTATGCGGAAAATTGATGACCAAGATCTTCGGCCTTGGGAACGTCTGGCGATAGACTCTCTGTAAATCGTCGAAGAAGTCACTGTCCGGGCGTAACTCGACCCCGCGGACTTCTCCGCCCGCAATGATGAAGCTATACATATGAATGGGATAGGTCGGCGTCGGTGTCAGAACGACGTCGCCTGGGCCGATCAAGGCCAGAGCCAGATGCGCCAATCCTTCTTTGGAGCCGATGGTAACAATGGTCTCGGTCTCAGGGTCCAGATCGACATCGTAATTCCGCTTGTACCATCCCGTGATCGCATGCCGCAGTTTTGTAATCCCGCGCGAGGCCGAATAGCGATGATTTTTCGCCTTCCTCGCTGCCTCGATCATCTTCTCGACGATATGGCTCGGTGTCGGTTGGTCAGGGTTTCCCATTCCGAAATCGATAATGTCTTCGCCCTTCTGACGAGCCTCAAGCTTGAGGCTCTGCACCTGGGCAAACACATAAGGCGGCAGCCGTTTAATGCGATAAAATCCGTCGCCGAATCCCACGAGATCCCCTGTTAGTCATCCTCACACCGATCGGAAGCAATCAAGTGATTGCCCTCCCCCGTATAGGGGGCCTATTCTAATGGCGCAGAGCATATCTAGTCAAATTATGTTGTGATTCTGTGGGGTTCGGTATCTCGACCCTTTGGAAGGACCGGAACAACCGGTCACCACTCCCCCGCCCAGTCCTTGCCCCTCCCAGTCAATTTCTGTTACAACTGCAACGCCTTTCGCACTCATCGCGCAGCTCAGTTTCTCCTTGCTCCACATGACAGAATGGAGGGTCCGTGCCACGACTTGGGGTGAACATCGACCACGTGGCCACGTTGCGGCAGGCCCGTGGTGGTGCCGACCCGGACCCCCTTGCCGCCGCCGTATTAGTGGAGCTAGCAGGGGCCGATGGTATCGTCGTCCACCTCAGAGAAGATCGGCGTCATATTCAAGACCGCGATCTTCGCCTCTTGCGGGAACTGATCCACACCAAGCTCGATCTGGAGATGGCTGCCGACGAAACGATGGCCAAAATTGCTATAGCGATCAAGCCGGACCTCGTCACACTCGTCCCGGAACAGCGTCAGGAGCTCACGACTGAAGGGGGCCTGGACGTAGCCGGCCATAAAGACCGTATTCAGCAGATCGTGAACATGCTCCATGCGGCAAGCATTCCCGTCAGCCTCTTCATCGAGCCGGATTTGGCGCAAGTCAAAGCTGCGCACAGAGTCTCAGCCGATTTTATCGAACTCCATACGGGCCGGTATGCGAATGCCAAACAATCGAAAGATGCCGACGACGAAGTCGAAGCGATTACACAGGCCGCGAAGCTCTCCTCCAAGCTCGGCATGGGCGTCAATGCCGGACACGGCTTGGACTATCGCAATCTGACGCGACTGACCCATATTCCGGAAATCGTCGAATACAACATCGGTCACAGCATCATTGCCCGAGCGGTTCTGGTGGGTCTCGACCAGGCCGTGAGGGAGATGAAAGCATTGTTGGGTTGAACCATCGCGCCGGTGCCGGCATCCTGCATTTCTCCATGGACAACGCGATTCGCCCTTGTCATGACATTGCAACGTAAGCTACAGACCTCTGTTCTCCCTTCGCTCACCCGATTCCTCTTGTGGGGTCGATCCCGGACCCAAGGCCACCGATGAAGATCGTGACCGGAGCCGAGATGCAGACGCTCGATCGCCGCACGATCACCGAAGCGCATGTCCCCGGTACCGTCTTGATGGAGCGGGCCGGTGAAGGAATTGTCCGGTATCTGGAGGAACACTGTGGACCAGTGCGAGGCAAGACCGTTACGATCCTCTGTGGAAAAGGGAACAACGGAGGAGACGGATTGGTTGTGGCCCGACTGCTTCACCGCCGGCGCGCGAGAATTCACGTGCTGCTCCTCACCCCGATCACCGACCTGAGTCGCGATGCCGCGACGATGTATCGCCGGCTCGTTCGAGTAGCCGGGAAAGCGGCGATCGTTCGATTCCGGTCTGCCGACCAAGCGCAGGCCCTTCTTGCCTCCAGCGACATCCTCGTCGATGCCCTCCTGGGCACCGGATTGTCCTCCCTCGTGACCGGAGCCTATCGTGAGGCCATCGAACTCATCAACCATGCCGGCAAACCAGTCATCGCAGTCGATATCCCATCCGGCCTCCATGCCGATACCGGCGCCATCCTAGGGAGTGCGATCCGCGCCACATTGACGATCGCATGCGGCCTCCCGAAGCTCGGCCTCTATGTCGGTGCAGGGATCGACCAAACCGGCGTGATCCGTGTCGCCGATATCGGCATTCCACCGGCCTATATGGATGCCATCGAGAGCCGGACCCTGTTGCTGACAAGCGACAATGCATTTCAGTCCCTACCGGAACGGCTCCCCTCCTCCCATAAGGGAACGTTTGGCCATGCGGGGATTATTGCTGGGTCTGTCGGGAAAACCGGCGCGGCAGCATTGGCAGCCCGGGCAGCCCTCCGCATTGGAGCCGGCCTGGTGACCGTAGCCACCCCCAGCAGCGTCAACGATGTATTGGAAGCCAAGCTGCTGGAAGCAATGACGATGCCGATGCCTGAAACGAAGGCGCGGACATTGGCCCGGTCAGGACTCGATCGTATATTGACCTTCATGCAGGCACGCACGGCGATCGCCATCGGCCCAGGGCTCTCGACCCATCCTGAAACCGTTGAACTCGTTCAGTCGATGATGAAACATCTGGATCGCCCCACGGTGCTGGATGCCGATGCGCTGAATGCCTTGGCCGGGCGGGCCTCATTACTGACAGAATGTAAAACTCCCCCCATTCTCACTCCGCACCCAGGTGAAATGGCCCGACTCGAAGTCGATGCCACTACGCAGAGCGTCAACGGAGACCGCATCGGCACGGCCAGACGATTTGCCAGAGAACGCGGCGTGTTCGTCGTCTTAAAAGGCGCACGAACCGTCATCGCACGCCCCGATGGGCTTGTCGCCATTTGCCCGACCGGCAATCCCGGCATGGCCACGGCAGGAACCGGCGACGTCTTGACCGGCATGATCGTCGGGTTACTGGCGCAACGAGTTCCCGCATGGGAAGCCGCCTGTGCCGCAACCTATTTCCATGGATCGGCCGGCGACTTGGCTTCCCGGCATCTCGGTCAGCCCGGGATGCTCGCCAGCGACCTGATCGCTCAGATTCCTTATGCGCTCCAACGGACGACAACGGCTTAGCATGGCCCGACCAGCCAAGACGAAACAGCCCGCCGTTCGCCGGAGCGCCCTGTCGAACCGGCCATGGCAACTGCTGTCCACCTCGCACCGGCACACCGATCGGCTAGGCCAAGAGATCGGCCGCGCGCTCCGCGGGGGGGAAACGATTGCGCTCTACGGGCCGCTCGGAGCCGGCAAGACGGCGCTCGTTCGCGGGATCGCACAGGGGCTAGGCGCATCGCCGTCGGCAATCAGCAGCCCGACATTTGTCGTGATTCACGAATACGATCAAGGACGCCTGCCGCTTGCCCATGTAGACCTATACCGTATTCACTCGCCACGCGAACTTGAATCGACAGGACTGACAGAGTATTTCTCCGGCCAGACCGTGACGGCAATAGAATGGGCCGACAAGGGCCTGGCGGCGCTGCCGCAGGACCGGATCGACATTACGCTGGACCATCGCGCCGCGCGGAGCCGGACGATTCAGCTTCGCGCAACAGGGCCGAAGTCCGACGAAGTCATCGCGCGCGCGCGCATACAGTACGGCAAGACCGGCAAGGCGCATCGAACGCCACCACGCCGAGATGTAAAAAGAGAGGCGGCGGCGAAGTCATGATTAGGCTGATTCTGGTCGGAGTGCTGCTGCTCCTCTCCCTGGCTTTTTTCCTTCAGAACCAGGAGCAGGAAGTCACGCTCCGATACTTCTTTGGACTCTTTGAAGCTTCGACGCCGATCTATAAACCCATCTTAGCTGGGTTTGCAGTGGGACTGCTGGTCTCCGGCATTCTGCTCTTTCCACCCTGGGTGCGGAGCCGTATCGAACTCCGCCGAAAAACCAAAGCGCTGCAAGAGGCCGAAGTGGATTTAGAACGGCTACGCCTCTCGCTCGACAAAGTGTCCGGCCGAGTATCCCCAACCCAGACCGGCGAAACACATCGAGACCAACGCGATGAATGATGCAGATGCCTCACCCTTGATGCGGCAATACCGCGAGATCAAGCGCGGCTATCCCGACGCCGTGCTGTTGTTCCGCGTTGGCGACTTCTACGAAATGTTTTATGAGGATGCGCAGATCGCCTCCAAACTGCTCTCCATTGCCCTCACCTCTCGCGACAAATCCAGCGCCAACCCGGTTCCACTCTGCGGAGTGCCCTACCATGCGGCACAAGCGTATATCGCAAAGCTGCTCAAGGCTGGGCGGACGGTTGCGCTCTGCGAACAGGTGGAAGACCCGAAACTCGCAAAGGGGCTCGTGCGCCGGGAAGTCGTTCGTTTATATACGCCCGGCACGCTGATCGATACTGAACTTCTCTCTCCGGGAGAATCGTATTTTCTTGCGGCTGTCGCCTTCTCCGACACGACAGTCCCCTCTGCCAAGGGGCAATCCGTCATTGGTCTGGCCTGCCTGGATATCTCCACCGGGGAATTTTGGTTGACAGAGTTCCAGGGGACGCGGGCAGAGGTCCAACTCATGGATGAACTGGCTCGACTGGAACCACGGGAATTACTTCACCCGGACTCCCTTGCAAATGCCGGATCGTGCTTGAGCCGCCTACATGGGCCACGCCTCTGTGCGCAACCCTCGTCCTCCTTCAATCCCAAAGATGCCGCACAATTACTCCAGACACAATTCGCCGTGAATTCGCTCGACGGATTCGGCTGTCGCGGTCTGAGCTCCGGGATCGGAGCCGCCGGAGCGATCCTGCGATATGTTCGTGAAACCCAGCCAACCGCCTCCCTCGCACACCTTCGCCGCATACAGACCCGGTGGAGCGGCGACGCCATGCATCTGGATAGCGCCACGATTCGCAATCTCGAACTTGTGCGGCCATCGGGAGCCGGTGAGCAACGATTGGGTCACGAACAGCCGACAGTCCTGTCGGTATTGGACCGCACCGCAACGGCCATGGGCAGCCGCTTGCTACGCGACTGGCTTGTCAGACCGCTCCTCAATCACGAGGCCATTCACGCCCGGCTTGATGCGGTCGGGGAGTTGAAAGACCGGATTCAACAACGTGTGTCGCTCAGGACTCTGCTCCGTGATGTACAAGATATCGCCCGTTTGAGCAGCCGCATCACACTCGGCGTCGTAGGACCTCGCGAGTTACTTGCATTGAAGCAGTCCATGAGCGCCTTGCCAGAGTTACGATCCCACCTCCAGCCCTTCCGCGCCTCCTTGCTGGTCGGCGCCCTCGAGTCGTGGGACGATTGCCGCGACGTGCATGACGCGATTGAGCAGGCCATCAAGCCCGACGCGCCGATGGCGCTCCGCGACGGTGGCATGATTCGCGAGGGCTACCATGCCGGGGTCGATGAACTGCGCAAGGCGAGCACGGAAGGTAAAGGCTGGATCGCGTCGCTGGAAGCCAAAGAGCGGGAGCGGACGGGGATCGACTCGTTGAAGGTTCGCTACAATCAGGTGTTCGGCTACTATATCGAAATCACCAAGACACACTTGGCCCGCGTCCCTGCCGATTACATCCGCAAGCAAACACTGGTCAACGCCGAACGATTCATGACGCCTGAGCTGAAGGATTTGGAAGAGCGCGTCACGGGCGCTGAGAGTAAACTGCTGGCGCTCGAGCAGGAACTGTTCGAGCAACTGCGTGGGCGCTTGGCCAACGAAGTGCCTCGTCTTCAAGCCATGGCTCAGACTGTCGCGTTGCTCGATGTCCTCGCCGGGCTGGCCGAGACCGCCTCATTACATCGCTACGTGAAACCCCTTGTCGACGAGAGCAGCGCGATCCTCATTCGGGAAGGCCGCCACCCTGTCGTTGAACAGCTCAGCAGCGATCTGATCTTCGTACCCAACGACACACACCTCGATTGTGAAGACAGCAGGCTAGTGATCCTCACCGGACCTAACATGGCTGGTAAAAGCACCTATCTCCGCCAGGTCGCACTGATCGTCCTGTTGGCACAGATCGGAAGTTTCGTGCCTGCGGCCGAAGCTCGCATCGGAATAGTGGACCGGATTTTCACGCGCGTAGGAGCTTCGGACAACCTGGCTGCCGGACAGAGCACCTTTATGGTGGAGATGATCGAATCCGCTCACATCCTGAACAGTGCCACCGTTCGGAGCCTGATTCTCCTGGATGAGATCGGCCGGGGAACCAGCACCTACGATGGGCTGAGCATCGCCTGGGCTATTGCGGAACATATCCAGGACCGCCGATATTTGGGAGCCAGGACGTTGTTCGCAACCCACTATCACGAAATGACCCAGCTGGAAGGGCTACGCGAGGGGATCAAAAACTATTGCGTGGCAGTCCAGGAACGGGATGGGGACGTGGTCTTCTTGCGTAAAATTGTGCCGGGCGGCGCCGACCGTAGTTACGGTATCCATGTCGCTAAATTGGCCGGACTCCCTCCGACGGTCATCGCCCGGGCACAGCAAGTCCTGGCCCAGTTGGAGCAGCCGGATACCACCATCGAAAATGCAGCCCTGTCTTCGAAAGAAGAGCCGCCCCCTACTTCACTTCCCCACCCCCATCCGATCATCGAGGAAATGAAACAGATCGACCTCTTCTCCATGACGCCCCTCGATGCGCTCAACCGCCTCGCCGACCTCCAGCGTCGGATCGGTCCAACCGCTCAAGACGATCGCGGAGAATAAAAAAACGGCATCCCCTTTCGGAGATGCCGCCTTTTGAAGGCTTAGCGTACCGACTCTTAGCTCAATGAGCAGAGCCCTTGTTGTACTTTGCGGTCCAGGGAATCAAACCGGCGATGGGCGCTCCACCTGGAAGCAACACATCATACTGCATGGCTACCGCGGCCCCGTCAGGAGACTTCGGTGAGGTATTGAGGCCTTGTTTCGCTGCTGCACAGCCTGCCTCCATTTCGCTTTTCCCCGCGCACTCCTTCAACCGCAGACCGGAGATGCTGAGCGGCTTCCCCGTAGAGCCTGCCACTTCCTGAAGTTTCTTGACTGAGGAAATGACCCGATGATTCTGCTCTGGCTCTGTCGCGACAAACTCGATCAAGTCGGTCGTGCTGGAAGGCGGCACTTCTTTTGCGGCAGCCGGTCCTGCATGGGGACGGCCCATCTTCTTGAGTTCATCCCAAGCACCCTTGTCTGCATAAAACTTTAGGGTCTTGCCAGGATGAATCTTCTGCCAGTAGAGACCGCTTTCAGCGTTGCCACCGAATACGGCCACATTGATCCAGACCGCCTCATCGTACGGATCGAGCACGATCACCCGACCCTGTATGGTGGTCGGCTTGCTCATATCGCCCCACTCAAAACGCTCCTGGAATGATTCGATTGCCAGTGCGCTGGAAGCTGCAGATGCTGCCAACGCTACAGCGGCCATCACGGCCCAGCCTTTTGTATAAAGCTTCATCATCGTATCCCCCTTAACAGAACATGAAAGAATTACCGCTTGTTAAGGCCTACTCCTTAATAATCTTAAATCCGGTGATCGTCCGACCATCCAGGTTCACTTCCATGGCAACGAGCTCCTGCGAAGCCTTGATGATCTGGTCCATAAGAGCCTTGTCCTTCACCGCCAGCCGGACGGTCGTCGCGGCATGGTACCATCCCGAATAGGGGCTATTCTTATCCGTTCCACCGACGAAGCCCCATCCACAACAAGTCAGCAATGGATCGGGCGGCTTCACATCGAGATCGGAAGATGAACGACCATTCGGGGTTCCGGATGCCGGCTCGCCGCTGTTCCAATATTGAATTCCGAAGAGCAACTCTCCATCCGGATTGTCGGCCCATTGCGACCATACCCGGCCCTTGAGCGTCTTGGTGACTTCACCCTTCATCGGCTTTCCCCCGGCAATGTTGTCAGTTGGACCAGCTCCAGGGGCATCTGCTGCAACGGCAAACTCCGTCGTCAGCATGCCGAACATGAAAAATACTGCCACGGCGGCGATAAGTATGGCTTTTGGCATACCTAGTCCCTCCTTTATTAAATTAACATCCACAATAAACGACAGATGCGTATTTCTAATGACGAAGAACGTTACAACACAGTGTCAGTATTATGAGCCACGAATGCTGGCATTCCGCTGAATTTTCTTTGTTCTTCCTCGCGCTGCATCCCACATTGATAGTCTGACAATCGTTGTCAGAAATTTTCGCCATGGTACTGAAATCATGAAACACTGTCAAGAAAGTGTTTGCCCCATGGATTGCATAGAATACTATTCAATATGCGATGAATAATCAACATCTTACATCAATCTTCCTGAATGTATTGTTACCACTCTTTGAGGGCCTGACGAGATCCGATGAGGAAGCTTTTAGCTATAGGCTTGCAAACTGCGCGGGGCGAGAGGCCCGAGCCCGGTGATCGCCAGTGAGTTCAGCTTGAAAAATTGATGGCTCACATTGAAGACCTGCTCCACATTCACGCGATCGATATGAGCCAGCATGTCGTCCAGCGACGTATGCCGTCCATAGGTGAGTTCGTCCTTCGCCAATTTGCTCATGCGGCTATGCGAACTCTCCAGGCTCAGCATCAAGCTGCCCTTCATTTGAGTCTT
>CAMDRK010000056.1 GCA_945906715.1 Nitrospira lenta | reverse complement strand
TTGGCGGTGAGCCGCCTTGTCCGCATGCCGCAACAAAAATTGCGCAAGCTAGCGCGGCGGTAACAGGAATGACAAACCGTGTGGTCATTGTATACATCCTCCAAATATTAGACGCCCAACCCCTGCATATACCGACGCCATAGTACGCAAAACATGCCCGATATTTCCACTGTGATTGTCGTACCGGCTCAAAGACTCCCCAACCCTACCGCATAGTCGAATTGGCGTGCTATACGGATCGGAGAACCCTCACGACCGCCATCCACTTAGCGTTATCGATCTTGGATTCGTCCAATCTTGCTTTCGATCGCCCTCTGAAGCTTGTCTGCGGCTTCAGTCACGGCAAGCTCGATGGTCGCTGCCTCATGGCTCACGGCGAAAGGCTGGAGACCAGCCAATCTGGCTTCGAGCAAACACCGTTTGTCGTCACCCTTCGACTTGTGACTGTTTGTGTCGCTGAGGTGAGCCTCCACGCGGGTAATCCGGTCGCCAAAACGACCGACAGCCCCCTCGACAGTGGACTGGACAAGGCTCACGACATCTTCACGCCCTGTGATGTTGTTGTCTGTATGAACCTGAATCTGCATGAATCCCCCTCCTCACAACGGCCATTCACTCAACAAACCGGACCCTAACGGCAAGGCTGAGAAATGTCAATCGGATGATCGGGCAAACCTAACCCGCATTATTCATGAACGCTTCTGCTCCAATCGCGGATTCGCCGCTGCGACAAGCCTGGACGCGGTGGCCCGGCGTTCAGGCAGGCGGGCTCGCCGCTCGGTCGGTCAACATACTGTTGGGGACAGTCGCCCTTCTGATCGGCGACTGTCCCCGTCGAATAGCGGGACAGGCACCGCTGCAGACGGCGGAGCCAGTCCCCTGACCTCTGCGCGCCCGTCTCGCGAGGCGTCTCGGCGGTTTCGTCACGAACTCTCGTGAATAATGCGGGCTAAGTGGAATTCCAGGCACTTGATCTCTTTCCATTGGAAGGGGTAGGCTGGCGGCGAAACTAGGAAATGAAGTATGCGACTCCTGATCGTCGGCATCCTCGCGTTTCTTCCCCTGACTGCCCAAGCCGAACATATCGACAACCTTAGCGCCAACCAGTCAGATCCAAGTCCCGTATTCGATCATTTTAGCGTGAAAAATCTTGGCGATCCGAACAGCGTCATTAACGAATTGGGGCTCTATGGCAATCACTATAGCCCCGCATCGACAACAAACTTCGAGGCAATCACTACCCTATCTCGGTATGATCAAGGCAGGCAGAACACAAATCTCTATAATCCCGACTGGCTCCATAATCCCTTCGGCCACTACGGCAATCCCTACTCACCCAACCAGTTCAACAATCGATAAGACACCGGCAACCCCCACGTTCACCGGAATGAGTGCGACAGCCTCTTCGATTTTATCTACGTTTCCTCGCCACCTGCACAGCTTTCCCGGGAATACGTCGAGTCCGCTTCCGCAAGGCCAACAACTTCTTGATGACTTTGGCTCGCCTTTGACGGAGCCCCCGGTCTTCCACAGCCTGCCACAGCAATCTAACTCTCCAGGTTTTTCGCACCACCAGCTGGCCGCACCGGTCATGTTGGGGCAATCAATGGTTCCTGGAACCTCGGCTCCGGGAGACACGAAAGCGAACCCCGCATCGCTAGCCTGAGAACCTAAAACAATAGGCTACGCAGCAGTCAGCGGGGAAATGTGATCAATCTTACCCTTGATGCTCCGCGCAGCCTCCCAAAGATCTACCGCGCGCTGGGCATTCAACCAAAACTCGGGGCTGTTCCCGAACAAACGAGAGAGCCGCAATGCCATTTCCGGACTGACCGCACGCCGCTCTCGCAACAGCTCATTGACCGTCTGGCGAGAGACCCCAAGGGCCTTGGCAAACCCGGACACCGACAACGCATATTCCGGCAAGAAGTCTTCTCTCAGCATCACGCCGGGGTGAGTGGGACGGATCGTACGCCCTCGTTTATTCTGGATACTCATCGCACGCCTCTCATCAGTGATAATCCGTTATCTCCACATCGAATGCGTCGCCAGCCTCGAACCGAAAGCATATTCTCCACTGATCATTCACGGAAATAGAGTACTACCCAGCCTTGTCTCGTTCCAACCGATGGAGTCGATTGCTCGGAGGGATTCTTAAGTCCGCCACACTCGTAACCAGATCAAGATACTCCATCTTTCGTACTGCCCGCTCCCAGACCTCCGCAGGAAACCGCTTCGACTTGCCCGTCTCCTACAGCGCCCTCGTACGCCTGTCGGCAAAGGTCTTAATCACGCATGAAGTGTAATGTGGTGCGTGACACCTGTCAATCCCGGTTCATGCGGAATGGAGATGGCACATTAATGGTTCCTGGAACCTTTTTCTTTTCCCGTCGGCAACGATGGCTTCGGAGGCGCATGTGGATTTGGTGACATGGTAGTTGAAAGCGGCGGCTAACGTCCAGGTTCAGTGGCGCGACTCCAAGGCGGACATGTCCGCTGGAACCACTGGTCGAGCTCATTTGATGAGGAAGTCCTTAATGACAGCCTCAACTTCTGCGCCAAGCAAACATTCCGGGTCGGTGCGTGCGCTGATGATGTGCACTATGAATTTATTATTTCTTAGCCACCATTCCTGATGTCCCTCCTGCTCGCATGATTCAAATCATTTGAAAGGCCCAAAGGATTTGCGACAATAGGCCTCTTCAGGTTCCTCCACTTGAGCCGCGTTCTCTCTTTTAGGGATGGGGCCTGATTGATCTTCCACTGCGCGCGTCCAACGAATGCTGGTTCATCTGGTCTATCTTGTCTATCTGGTTTGTCTGGTTGATCAGACTGGAAATTCATCCAGGAGAACCAAACAGACCAGAAAGACCAGCCAACCAGACAGACGAGCCCGAGCGCGTTGCGCGAGCACAGAAGATCATCAGGCTCCATCCCCTCCTCTGTCGCACAAACGACAACGGCGAGACGTGGGATTTCCACGCCTCGCCGTATCCGCACTTAACGCCAGCCCCCAGGCTGACGCTGTTGCTCTATGTATGGATCGAGAAAGAGAACGCCGTCTGGTGCGTCGATTGATAGGCCAGATAGACCGAGCCGCCTGTTTGTGCAGGAACCGTGGGAGGCTGATTCGTCTGGCTCCCCTCAGCCGGCCTTTCGCCTGGCCGTCCATTCTGCAGCACATCCCCGAGGTTCTTCAGGAATTGCGAGAAATAGTTATTGAGCTTTCTCGGTTCGACCTCTGCATTTTGAATCGCATCCAACACTTGCTGAACGATGGATGAGGGCTGGCTGGGCTCCGATGGGGGCGCCGCAACCTGGGTGGGCACCGTGATACCAGTAGACAGAGGCGGGATCACCACATCCGTCGTAGGCGCCTCACCTTGGGTCACGGCCTCGGTCGTTGAAGCCTGGGGTGTGGTCGCAGGAACTGTGGTATCGGAAGACGGAGGCGGGATCGCCACATCCGTCGTAGGTGCCTCACCTTGGGTCGCAGCTTGAGTCGTTGGAGCCGGAGGCGTGGACTCAGGAGGTGTCGTTGTCGGCAACGCAGCAGGCGTGCCTGGTTGGCTGGTCACTTCACCGGTCAATGCTGCGGCAAAGAGGGTCACCGACCGTTCGAGATCGACGTTCAGGCTCAGATCGGACAGGGAGGAGTAGTTCTCAAATCTATCGGCCAGCTTTGCAGTCTTGGCCAGAGCCGCGTCATCCTGTCCACTCAAGAATTTCTTGAAGATGTTGGCGACTTTTCGAAACAAGCTTGCCAGATCCTTGACCTCTTGTTCGTTCAGGTCGCCTTCCACCGTTACGCCAAACTCTTGCTTCAGCGAATACTCGGCATACTTCGCCTTCACATCCACCGTCCCGCCATCACCTTCGGCATGGGACTTGTAGTTCACTACACGAAAGTCGGATTCAATATCAGCCGAGAGGGTGATTTTGTCACCTTCTGCTGTCGTAACACTCAGGCGTCCGGAGAAGTCGTTGGAGATCGCCACTCCGCTGACCTTGGTGTCCAATCGTTGAGCTCCCGTGTCATTCGCGGACGGCAGCGTAAAGAACTGTGTAGGGTCGAATGGGGTCAGAGCTTGAACAGACATGAGGCATCTCCTCGATTAAAAGACTCGCGGCGATTTACCGCGTAGCTCTTCTATCGGCAGAGATCTGACTGAACTTGAGTGCGCTTGTGATATAGTGGGCGAGATCAACCATGAAGGGAATGATTCCCTTCCACACCGAGGAGGTACCTGAATGAAACAGATCGCTGTTTGGACCATCATACCGATGCTCATGTTGTTGGCGTCAGGCTGCACACTCAAGGGTACGGTTAAACAGATTACGGATACCACTTCCAACGTCACAGGCACGACCTCCGGTCGCACCTGGTTTACCGAAGAAGGCATCGTGAAGCCCGACTTCAAGGTGATCGCATTTGTCGCGTTGAATCAAGAGAATCTTCGCCATGACATGGCCAGCGGGCAGGGTGAATACCTCTCCTCTGTCAGCAATTTGCTGAACGTGCCGGCGGATCGGAAAGCCGAGTTCTTCACCGTGATTCAGGCGCGCTACGCGGCGTTCGCTGCAATGGACTTCACGGCGCCAGAGCAAGTCGTTGCAGCTCTGCGCGACCTATCGACGCCCCTAGCATCCAGACAATAGCCCCTATCTCGAACGAGCCACAGCGGGGAGGCTGCCCCCAAGGTCAGCCTCCCCGCTGTGTGATTTCTGCCCGATCACAGACCGCACGGGCACTCCATCGCGAAACAAGAGAAAACTCGTGGAAGCGACCGGCACGCGCGAACCTGGCAAGATAACTCCTGCGAGATTCAACGGATCGCTGGCAGATAATTTAATGTCATGAGAGGCAGCGCTAGACTGAATGGCCAGCTAAACCCTGTCTTGGACGTCGGTAGGAGTCCCGACTGACGACGTGAACCACTCGGCAATAAGCGGATGAAAAATAGAGAGGGGCATGGCACGTGATCGTACCACGCTGCAAGAGGAAGCTCTACCGGTTAGGGCACCGCGCGGACGTAGATATGTGCCCCTGATCCAGCGACTAGATTAGTGGCTTGGGAAAAGAAAGCAACGAATCCTCCATCGCTGTTTATCGAAGGCGTATCACTTGCACCACCAGCTCCTTCGACATTAGTATTCGTATTATCTTGAGACACTAAGGAACTCTGTCCCAACTGACGGTCACGGATGTAGATTTACTGCCCGGCTGGCACTGCCGGAGTCCCGGGCGCCAACAAGTTCGTCGCTTGGGACACAAACGCAACGTACCGCCCATCGCTACTGATAACTGAAGCACTACTCGCACCATTACCTTCATTTACAACGCTCACACTGTTGTCCCGAGAGACCAGTTCAATCTGATTCGTTTGTCGATTATGGACATAGACCTGTTGACCGGCGACGGCGGGAGTCCCAGGAGCCAAGAGATTCGTCGCCAAAGACACGAAGGCCACAAGACTTCCGTCACTGTTGATGGAGGGACGAGAACTGGCGCCATCTCCTGCTACACCGTTGCCGTCAACCGAGACGCGATCAGTCCTCGTATGGATCGAAAATAGCACCGATCCTGTCGCGGTCTTTCCTGTACTGTCTGTCACAGTGAATGTCGCAGTAACGTTGCCTGCTGTGGTCGGTGTGCCACTCACTACACCTGTGCCAGGATTGAGGGTCAACCCTGTCGGTAAGGCTCCGACGAATAACATCCAACTGAACGGAGCCGTTCCTCCTGTAGTCACAAGTGTCGAGGTGTAGGCATTTCCGACGACACCGAAATCGGCTGCAGTCGTCGAGATTGCAAAGGCTGGAGTACTGCTCCCACCCCCTCCGCCACCGCCCCCTGAACAACTTAAGAGTCCAACCCCAAGGGCAATGATCGACAACACATATGCGATGGGTTTCATCCCAGGCATTCTCTTACAAGTTCCTCTTTCCAGCAACAGTTGTGCCATTATATGCGACTGTGAAAAGATGGCCCAGCATACAGATGGGGGGAGGATTGAGTGACGCGACAGGCCACATCACCGATCGTTGTGCTGGGATCTGGCTACACAGGACTGGTGTTGCACAGAATGGGAGCCTCGCAGGGCAGGACCATCCATGCCACCAGCAGAAATCCCCTGGAGAATCTCGCAGTTATTCCTTCAGGGCAGTGCCTGCAATTCGATTTGGAGCAGCCCTTGACCTGGGAGCATATTCCTCCTGGCGCCGACCTCATTTGGTGCTTTCCGGCCACACCGCTCGAACAAGTGCAGGCCTTCGCCCGTACGCTCGACGCACCGGCTCGACGCATGGTCGTTTTAGGAAGCACATCGGCATACGATGCACCAAGTCAATCGACTGAATATCCACCGCCCTGGATTGACGAATCGGCCCAGATCGACCTAACCAAGCCACGCGTACAGGGTGAGGAATATCTGCGCGAGCATCATGGCGCGATCGTGCTGCGCGTCGCCGGTATCTATGGTCCGGGACGGAACCCGCTGGATTGGATCAGGAGCGGACGCGTCAGCCCCTCACGCAAGTACGTGAACCTCATTCACGTGGACGATTTGGCCGCCATCTGTCTGCTGGCACTGGAGAAAGGTAAACCAGGAGAAGCCTACAATGTCAGCGATGGCACGCCGCGCACATGGAATGAGATCTACACCACTGCGCAACAACGATGGGGAGTGCCAACGGCAGCAGTAAAAGAAAACAGCTCAACGGGAAAACGAATCAGCACCGCCAAGCTTCGGACAGAGCTAGGCTACGTTGTAAAGTACCCAGACTTACACGAAGCTCTGGCGTTGATCGAATCATCAGACAAGGTGTAAGCAGGCTTGTCAAAACGGTCAACTTCCTTCACCCGCCCAACCCCGGCGCGCCGAGACGCGCCTTGTCCCAGGCAAGGCCGCAGGCGAGTCAAAACCGGAGGCGTACCCTCTCGGGTACGTTGAGGCTTTTGACGACCCGAGAACGACGTTGGGGACCGTTTTCACAAGCCTGCTAGCGGAGGAGGGCCATTACTGCCAAACACACCAACAAATTATTGATCGCATGGGCGAGAATACCAGGCAGCAAACTCCCGGTCTTTTCATAGATCCAAGCCCAGAGCACTCCGCTCCAACAGACACTCAGTAACCCCACCCATCCATAGCCATGGGCGATGCCAAAGATACCGGCGCTGATCAACGCAGCCGGCAGGAAACTGAACTTGCGGCGGAGAATCGCGAACAGTAATCCACGAAACGCGAGTTCTTCGAACAGGGGCGCAAAGACCACATATTCGACTAAACTGACGGCCGTTAGGGAGGGCGTGGCCCAGACGAGATCTGCGTCGAACCATTCGGCCCAGTGGCTGGTCAGATCGAACGACTCCGATACCCGATCCATGATCCATCCGCCCCACAAACCAGCTGCCACCACCGCTAATACTGCCGCAGCGAGACGACCGGCATTGGCCCAACCGATTTCCAACCCAAAGCCGGCATCGAACGTCATGCCGGATGGCCGGAAGAGGTACCGATGGGCCAAGAAGAGTAACGGCACATTCGACAGAGGAATGGCCAAGGCCCGGAGCGAGACGTTATCTGGCGACGCATAGAGTAAAAACAGAGCAGTGACCATCGCGCCGATCGCGCCGCCTCGCAGCAATACCGACGCGCCGACACCACCTGGCCATGGCGGCGGTACGCCAGGCTCATGCAACCGAATGAAACTGGACGGTTCATTCCGTCTGAACCAGAGCAGCCCACACACCACGGTGCCAACCGCCATCGCGCCAAGTTCGACGAGCGTCAAACGATTCGACCGTGCAAACTGGCGGTCGACACGCACCGCGCCCTGTTCCTGAATTCTGGCCAGGAGTGTGGCATCGTCGGCGCGTCTCGCCAAACGTTCAGCCAATCGATCGTAAAACCAACCGGACGGCAATAGCTCCGCCACCTCTGCTTGCCATAAGACATACTTGTCCGCGTCCTGAACCGGTCCTTCGCCATAGGCGGCCATCACCAGATCGGCAAACTGAGGAAGCGGATCTTCTTCCCCGGCCCACTCATGCGCGGAGAGCAGCGCCTGCGAGACATGGCCTGCCTCGGCTTGGAGAATCGCCAACTGAAGAGGCACCAACGGGTCTTCCGAGACTCCCGCCAGTTCCCGATACCATTCAATCTCGTTCGATCGTTCAGCCTCATCGCCACCGGAAGTCCAGGCCAAGAGTTGCTGCTCCCATTGGGGCGCACGCTTAAGCCCCTCCTCCACATCCCTCGTCCGACTGACCATGAGACTCAGCGCCTGCTCGGGTGACTCAATCCGATCCAGCTTCGCTGCCGATAGAGACAGCCCTACCACCGACGCCAGAGAAACTAAGAGAAAGAGCGCGGACAACAGCGAGACCGTGGGCGAGAACCGCCCGGGATAGACACCAATCACCGGCGGCACATCGGTAGCTCGCCACCAGGATTTTGGCTTCGGTGGCTCAGAGGGAAACAATGGGGTTGGTTCGATCATGGCTCGAACTATACCATGGTGGCCGAAAGAGACTGTACTCCGCTATACTGCTGTCTATCTGGTCTATTCGGTCTATCTGGTCTGTCCGGTCTGTTTGGTTCATCTGGTTAGTTTCGTTCAACCAAATACACGAGACAGACCGAATAGACCAGATAGACCGAATAGACCAAATGAACTAGATTCTGAGACTATGCCGTTTAAAAACTTCATCCCCCCACGCCGGTTGCTTCTTGGCCCAGGGCCGAGCATGGTGCATCCGCGAGTCCTGCATGCCCTTTCTACTCCACTGCTCGGCCATTTGGACCCAGCCTTTCTTGCGCTCATGAACGATATCCAAGCCCTGTTGCGCGTTGTCTTTCAGACTAAAAACCACTTCACCATCGCCGTTTCCGGCACCGGCTCAGCCGGTATGGAAGCATCGATCGTGAATATCGTTGAGCCGGGCGATGCGGTGATCATTGGAGTCAATGGCCTGTTCGGCACACGCCTCGCAACTATTGTCGAACGCTGCGGGGGTAAAGCTATCCTGGTCGAAGCCCCCTGGGGACAGATCCTAGAGCCTGATGCTATTGAAGCAGCATTGCGTCGATCCAGTCCGGTCAAAGCCGTGGCCATCGTGCATGCCGAAACCTCGACCGGCGCCTGGCAGCCACTTGAGCCGATCGCCAACCTCTGCCGCAACCATGACACGCTCTTCGTCGTCGATGCCGTGACCTCGCTGGGGGGCGCACCGGTCGAGGTTGATCGTTTAGGCATCGATGTCTGCTATAGCGCCACGCAGAAATGTTTGAGCTGTCCGCCAGGATTGTCTCCCTTCACCCTCAGCGACCGCGCATTGGCTGCCATCAGAGCCAGGCGCACCCCCTGCCAGAGTTGGTACTTGGATATGGCTTTGATCGCGGACTACTGGGCCGAAGGCTCCAGGGCCTACCACCACACGGCCCCGATCTCCATGCTCTATGCCCTGCGGGAAGCGTTGCGGCTCGTCGAAGAAGAAGGGTTGCCGGCCCGCTTCACTCGCCATCGACTAAACGGCGACGCCTTGGCCGCCGGGTTAACCGAACTCGGGCTTTCCCCCCTTCCTCCATTAGAGCATCGACTGCCGATGTTGACCTGTGTCACAGTCCCTGCTCATATTCCTGAAGCCAAGATACGAGCGAGCCTCCTCTCGACCTATGGCATTGAAATCGGCGGCGGACTCGGCCCATTGAAGGGGAAGGTCTGGCGCATCGGCTTGATGGGTGAATCATCGACCGAGGCTTACGTCTTGACCCTGCTCAAAGCCCTGGAAGATCTCTTCATCCGTGACGGCTGGCTTTCCACTCCAGGGACCGCACTCAGGGCTGCCGCTAGGATCTATGGCCGTAAGAAACCTTGACAGCGAGGACTTCGATCGCATGAAGAACAAACCGTCGCCCTGGATGCTCGCTGCCGGAACTTTCGCCTTCCTCGCCATGGCAGCATATTTGTTCTTTGCCCTAACACTGGCCGATCATTGGGGGGCCGCGCCTGTTCCACCTGACAAGACCGAGGCGCCAAAGTTGCCGATGTGAGGGGCCGCACCATGATGAAGTCACTTGCCATTCGCTCAGTGCGCGTCATCGACGGGACGGGACGGACAATCGAACGGGCCACGGTTGTCATTCGCGGCGCCACAATTGCCGCAGTCGGATCTGATCGAGACATCCCCCTCCCTCGTGGAACAATAAAAATCGATGGCCGTGGCCTCACGCTGTTACCAGGCTTGATCGACTGCCATGTCCATCTCTGTCTTGGGGGTGAGCCGGACGTCGTCGAAGCGATCGCCCAAGAGACGCCCACGCTCACATTGCTCAAATCGAGCCAGGCGGCGCGGAAATCCTTGGAGGCAGGCTTCACCACCCTGCGCGACGTGGGATCGCGCGACCACTCCATCTTTACGCTGCAACGGGCTATCGACACAGGACTCGTCCCCGGACCTCGCATTGTCGCGGCAGGTCTGGCGATATGCATGATCGGCGGCCACGCCCGATTTATCGGTCAGGAAGTGGAGGGAGCGGAGCAAGTCCGTTCCGTCGTGCGCGCGCAAATTGCCGCCGGGGCCTCCGTCATTAAAGTCATTGCGTCAGGCGGCGTCCTCACGCCAGGCACCTCGCCGGACCAAGCGCAAATGACTGTGGAGGAGCTTCAGGCAGCCGTGGAAGAAGCGCAGAGCGCCGGCAGGAAAGTCGCCGCCCATGCCCACGGATCGTCAGGGATGAAGAACGCGATCCGCGCAGGAGTCCATTCGATCGAGCATGCGACGCTCATGGACGAAGAAGCCTCGGCCATGATGAAACAGCAGGGTGTCTTCATGGTGCCGACACTCTCCGCGCTGGCCACCACTGCCGCTTGCCGACTTGGATGCGGCATTCCTGAAAGCGCCTTGGAGAAGGCCAAATCCATGACGAAACGCCATCGGGTGAGCTTCAAGAACGCTCTGCGGGACGGCATCCAGATTGCCATGGGGACAGATGCAGGGACGCCCTTTAACTTTCACGGCGAGAACGCCCAGGAACTCGAGCGGATGGTCGCCTTCGGGATGAGCCCGATGCAGGCGATCCGTGCGTCAACTTCAGCTGCCGCACGCTTGATCGGAATTCAGGACCAGGTAGGAACGATCGAAAAAGGGAAACTGGCGGATCTTCTGTTATTCAAAGGTAATCCACTTCGCAACATCGATCTCCTACGAGACCGCAGCAGGATTGTCGGCGTCATGCAAAGCGGACGCTTTGTCGCGGGGCCTCTTTCAAGGATGTGAAACGTTGTATCCATGAATCGGTACTAATCGGACAGACAAGTCAGATGAATTCGGGCCTCGATTGACCGCTCCCAGCCAGAAGTGGTCGCACGACTTTCAAAATTCATGATCTGAAAGCTATCGTTCACTGTTGCACAACTGGTCGATTTCCCGACACAAGGACTAAATTCCCCCAAGATGGCCGATTTGGTCGTGTCAGTCTGCTGACGCGACGAAAGCGGCCATCTTAATCGTCGCCGCGCTCAATTTCATATTGACAAGTGTTGCCTTACAGGCTACAGTCTGCCGGTGAAGATACAGAGCTTTACCCACAAGGGTCTTAAGCGGCTCTATGAGGACGGCAACGCGAAAGGCGTGCCGCCCGATACCGTGGACAAATTGCGGAAGATGTTCGCCTACCTCGAAAACATCGAAGACCCGGAGGAATTGCGGGCGCTTTCAGCTTGGAAGGTACACACGTTGACCGGCGATCGTAGAGGCACATGGAGTCTAAGCGTGACCCGCAACCGGCGTCTGACTTTCCGCATTGACGCCGCCGAAGGCGAGTTCTTCGACGTGAATTTGGAAGACTACCACTAACGCACGG
>CAMDRK010000055.1 GCA_945906715.1 Nitrospira lenta | reverse complement strand
GATTATGCGCAAGCGCGTCAGTGGTACGAGAAAGCCGCGGCGCAGGGGAATGCGCTCGCACAGAACAACCTCGCAGAACTGTATTTCGCAGGTCTAGGCGTACCGCAGGACTATGTGCGGGCGTATTTGTGGGTGAGCCTCGCAGCAGTACACATGAAGGGTGACGAGCAGAAGCAAGCCGAGGAAAATCGAAACGATGTCGCCGGGCGCATGACTCCCGAACAAATTACAGAAGCCAAGCGGCTCACGCAACAGTGCATGGCACTGAAGTTCAAAGGATGCTGAGAAGAGTTTACCGCTCTCTCTACCGCAATGCCCGCACCGCGCTCAATGGCGACACGTCAAAATGCTTCGTTGTCAGCATGGGGATTTCCACTCGCGGAGGGTCGGGTAGAACTTTCCGGCAGGATCATCACCAGACAAGACCTCGGATTCATCAATTCATGACTATCGGAAACATTTTTCAGCGCTGAGGAGTTATGGATTCTGTCTATGTAGCAACGCGGGGTCGGATTGTCACTCCAGCCCGGCTTCGTTGATCTCCACCGCGTGCATCCATTTCCTGACTCGCTCATTAAGGAGTGGCCGAGCTGTCCTTCACTGCGCGCATCGAGGAATCGCACTCTTTCATCGTTTTCCTTGAGGGCGGGCTAGGACGGTCTCCCATTGCGCGTGTCCAACGAGGGTCTTCTGAGACCGCGCGTTGCACGAGCACAGGAGACCATCTAGTCTGCCCTCTCACGCTCCTTCTCAGGGCGCGCGTTCCGGGAGCACAGGACCAACATGGGTGCCCTTCCCATCTTTCTGATCGTGCGCGTTCTGCGAGCAAGAAGGATGGCCCGGCGGCTCCCTATCCCTTCCCTATCTTTGCAAGTTCCTCAAAGTAATGCGCAAACGCCTTCATCCCGCCGGAGGCTTGGCCCCAGTCGAAGTATTCGTTCGGCGCATGGTAGCCATGCTCTGGCAGGCTCAGCCCCAGAAACAGGATCGGCACCTTCCAGGCCTTCTGCATCGTGACCACTGCGCCGATCGATCCGCCTTCGCGGATAAAGGCCGGTTCTTTCCCAAACCCCGCCTTCGCCGCCCGCTTCACACAGTCGACATAGGGCCCGTCGAAGCTGCCCTTGAACGGGTGCAACATGCCTTCCCGCTCTACTTTCACATGCGGGTTGATCTTCGCCACGTGGCGCTTGAGCAACGCAAACACCTTCTCTGGAGTCTGATTCGGCACCAGCCTCATACTTACTTTCAGTTCGCCGTGGCCTGGCACGACCGTCTTCACTCCTGGACCGTGATAGCCGCCGGTCAGGCCATGCACCTCGAACGTCGGCGAAGCCCAAATCCTGCGCATGATCTCGGCGGGATCGTCTGTGCGCAATGATTGAAATCCGTAGGCCTGTTTGAAGCTCTTGACCTGGAACCCCGACGCAAGGAAGCTCTTGATCTCCGCTTTGGTCGGTTCGACCACATCCTGATAGAACCCGGGAATCTTCACCTTGCCGCTCTTGGCATCGACGCAGGCGTGGGCCACCTCCATCAGTTCCGCGAGCGGATTACGCGCAGCGCCTCCCGTCACGCCGGAATGAGCGTCTTTGGTTCCCGTGCGAAGCGTGAGGCGCGCGCCCAGCAAACCGCGCAAACCATAGGGCATGGCAGGCTTTCCTTTTGCGAGCCAGATCGTGTCCGACACCACGACTGAGTCCGGTCGTGGGATAGCCGCTCGGTTCTTCAAGCCAGCAGCAAAGTGGGGACTGCCGATTTCCTCTTCCAGCTCCCAGAGAAACCGAATGTTGATCGGCAATCCCTGCTCAATGGCATACCGCGCGCCGAACAGAGCCGAGAGCGCCGGCCCCTTGTCATCCGTTGCACCACGGCCGTGATACATGCCGTTCTCGTTTTTGAAGGCAAAGGGCGCCTGCTTCCATTCCGGCTCCTGCGCCGGCTGCACATCCATATGATTGTAAATGGTGACGGTTGGATATTGGGCTCCGGTCGTCCAGCCTCCTGACACAATCGGATAACCGCCGGTCTCCACAATCCGGGCCTGGGCTCCTAGGTCCGTCAGAACCTGCTGCGCAAACTCTGCCATCCGCCGGATATCAGGAGCCTTGGCCGGGTCCATACTGATCGAAGGAATCTCCACCATCTGGCCCAGCAAATCTTCAAACCGTGGGCGGGTGTCTGCGATATAGCGTTCGAGGCCTGCGCGATCGATCATGGGTAATTCTCCAGAAAAGGTCGGTGGATTATAACGAGTTCGTCGAGGAGGCGGAAGGGACTTCTGCATCGACCTTCTGTAAAATAGAACCGTGACACACCATAGCGCATCTCGTGCACGAACATTGGTCAGCCTCCTCGCCTGCCTCTGGCTTGGGTGGTCTGTGGTCGGCGTTCCCTGTGCTTCAGCCGCGGACCCCATCACCATTCGCGAGATCGTTGACGAGCCAAGGTCGTTTCATTTGAAACAGGTCATATTACGAGGCACTGTTCGCAATGTGACACCGCTCGATCCCTATAAGCTCCAGGCCGGCACGATGTGCTACGGCGCCTATTTGTTCTACCTGGAAGACGAAACATCCTCGATCAACGTCGCCGTATACGGGCTCTGCGGAATCCCGACTGTCAAAGACCCGGATATCGAAGATGGGCAACGAATTGAACTCACTGCCACAATCCAGTCGCCGAGTCACGGGGGCTACTATTTGAGCTTTCAGGGGGTGAAGGTGGCGAGAGATAAAGAAGGCGTCATTCAGGCAGTGGCGGATCGAATCACCCCGCTACTCGATGAGATAAAACCTCAGTGACAGTATTTCCTGGCACGGTCGCACCGGCGAAGAGGGCAATCGGCTGGATCGGCACCGGTGTGATGGGCTCGTCGATGTGTGGCCATCTACTCACGGCCGGCTATCACGTGACCGTCCATAGCCGCACGCGGTCGAAGGCGCAGCCATTGCTCGATCGCGGCGCACAATGGGCCGAGCATCCGCGCGCTGTGGCTGCTGAGTCCGATGTCCTCTTCACGATGGTCGGTTTTCCTCAAGATGTCCGACAGGTCTATTTCGATGAGGCTGGAATCCTGGCCGGCGCGCGAGCCGGGATAATCCTCATCGACATGACGACGACGCAACCCTCATTGAGCCGTGAAATCGCAGTAGCGTCGTCAGCAAAAGGTCTAGCGGCCATCGATGCGCCTGTCTCCGGCGGCGATGTCGGCGCCAAGAATGCCACCCTCTCAATCATGGTTGGCGGCGACGCGACATCCGTGCAAGCCGTGATGCCACTCTTCGAGCTCTTGGGCAAAAAGATCGTGCATCAGGGAGGCCCCGGCAGCGGGCAACAGGCAAAACTCTGCAACCAGATTGTGATCGCCGGCACAATGGTCGGTGTCTGCGAGAGCTTGCTCTATGGCTACAAGGCGGGCCTCGATCTGAACCGGATGCTCGAATCGATCCGCGGCGGCGCAGCCGCCTGTTGGACCCTGGACAATTTGGCGCCAAAAATTCTCCAGCGTAACTTCGACCCGGGATTTTTTGTCGAACATTTCATCAAGGACATGGGCATTGCATTGGAGGAGGCGAGCCGCATGGGGCTCGTGTTGCCCGGTCTCACGTTGGTCCACCAGCTCTACCAGACCGTCCAAACGCTCGGGCATGGCCGCAGCGGCACCCACGCACTGATGCTCGCGCTTGAGGACCTCTCGCAAACCCGTGTGAATGCGCCACCGGCATAAATTCCCCACTCTTACATGGTGCTCATATCGACAAACTGTAGACCCGAAGCGTGGATGAACAAGACTAGACTGATCCAGCGCACTGTATGGGGTCCGCGTGCAGGCTGCTCAAACAGACTGTCAGCTAGGCCGCAGCGAGTGAAGTCCCGAGGCGTACCCGCAGAGGTACGTTGAGGGTCTGAACGATGCGAGAACGACGCATGGGAAAAGGCGCGTCTCGGCGCGCCGGGGCTGGGCGGGTGAGAAGAGCGTCTGTTTCAGCAGCCTGCTAGGGAAACGAGAAAGGAACAGGAGCAAACGTCACCACAAACACGGCAAATGCAATCCATCCAACAATGACCCGTGCTCGGCCCAACGGGACGTGGATATCGTGTACCGGCGGATGTCCGAAACCCCAGAGTCCTGCCATGAAAGCCCAGAGCCACCAGCCGGGCCAGCCCACATATCCCAGCACGATGAGGATCGGGATCATGACAAAGGCCATCGTCCGTTGGCGTTTTCCCCACAGGGCATAGGCCACATGCCCTCCATCGAGTTGGCCGATGGGAATAAGATTCAACGACGTCACAAACAGGCCGAACCAGGCGGCGAACCCGATGGGGTGCAAGACGATATCAGCCTGAGGAGGGATGGATCCGACGACCAGCCACGCGATGAACTGCAAGAGCAGTGGTTCGCCCAACTGCAATCCACGGGTCGCCGCCCGATCCACGACCGTTGACAGGCTCAGACCGATGATCAGCGCCACCACCGCGGCGATGAAGCCGGCAAGCGGACCGGCCACACCGATGTCGAACAGCGCGCGCCGATTCACGATCGGTCCACGCAGGCGGATGATCGCCCCGAATGTACCGATGAAGTACGGAGGGCCCGGAATGAATAACGGCAACGACGCGGGTGCCCCGTGAATACGGGAGAGCGCATAGTGCCCGAATTCATGGGTCACCAGAATAATCAAGAGCGTGGCGGCAAAGGGAATCCCTTGCCAGAGCACCTCAGGCTGTTCAAGCAGGAGATTCACCGGTCCACGAATCGGTCCGCTATAAGCCTGATAGGCTCCAGCCCATAGGGTGGTAAAGATCGTCGCGATAAAGAGGCTGACGGGCAGGATCCATTTCGAGAAGGGGCTCTCCTCGAATTCTCCGTCCTCGGTCGGCTTACTGAGATCCTCAGTTGGCCCTGCCACAACCGGCAGTTCTCCGCTGCGGATCGGCTGATCGTCGTTCCGCTGGTCAAGACTCATAGGGTCTTCAATGGATAGATACGAAAGGATTATGGTCGAGTTCTTCGCGAACCGTCGTGGCCGGTCCGTGACCAGGCAACAACCGATGCTCAGGAGACAACTCAAATACTCTGGTCCGGACCGATCCCAGATGGGTCTGATACAGAGTACTGGGGTTCGAGCGGCCAATGGATCCGGCAAACAACGTATCGCCGACGAAACAGAGGCGCTCTGTCCCGGCATCCATTCGATAGCAGATCCCGCCAGGGGTATGGCCTGGCGTTGTCAGACACTGTACGCGCAAGCGCCCGACCGTGATCGTCTGACCCTGTTCAGGCGCCTTCATTTGTGCCGCGGGCGGCCGCCAACTCAGGAGGTCGACATCATCCAAGCCGAGATACACCGGCGCCTCAGCATACTTGAGAATCTGATCGATTCCGTCTGCATGGTCTGCATGGCCATGCGTCAGACATATCCCCAGCAGGTGCAGGCGGTGCTTGGACAAGAACTCGATCATCGCCGGCGCATTGTACCCCGTGTCGACGAGCAGCGCCTCCCCACCGTCATGGACCACATAGCCCTGCACCCCATAGCCATTGATCGATCCCTGTATCCGCTCCACCCAAGCCAGAGGCTGTTGCGCAGCCGGCTCCCATTTCTCAATCGCGATCTGTTCCAAAGGACCAGGACGCAATCCTAAGACCTTTGCTAGGGCCTGAACCTCACTTCGATCCGGCGGACAAGCCCCACGCTCGAATGCTGTGATATTGCCACCAGGCAATCCGGCCATCCGGGCAACATCGCCGACCGAAAGTCCCTGGCCTAATCGCGCCTTCTTGATGATGTCGCAGAAATCGTCTTCCAAGGGCATAAATAAGCCTTCAGCAGTCAGCTTTCAGCCATCAGCGTGGCATCTTAACTCAGACCGCTAATGATACGGCGATAGTCATCTTCGGGGTAGGCCCTGAGGGTCGTGGACCGCACATTGCCGAGCGATCCCAACTTGAGTCCGAAGCTCGCCAGCTTGTCGTTGTTCGGCATATCAACGATGAGAACAAGATCATACGCCCCCAGCGTCATGTAGAACGCCTTTACCTCGCCGCCCATATTCTTCGCGAGCTTCTTGACCCCATCCAGCCGCTTCGGCGAATCCTTCACATTCTTAATTCCCTGATCCGTCCAGTTGAGGAGCATCAGATAGGTCACCATGGCGGCCTCCTTGGTTGGTAGTTGGACGTGTACAACCGGACTCTCTGGCGCAAGCGTACTCTCCCTCACCCAATGCTCTGGAGGCTTTCACTCTCCGGAGCGGGTGGCGCCGAACTGGGAGTCTGATCGCTTCGCTCCGTTAAAGGGGTGGTCCGATTGGTCTCCGACTGCGCGCGTCCAACGAGGGCCTTCTGAGGCCGCGCGTTGCGCGAGCTAAGGAGACTAACGGACTACCCCTCCCCTCCTACACCGGGCGGGGTGCGAGGACGGTCTGGCTGGTCGGCGACAGGACCCGCTCTCCTCCTAGCCTTCAGGAGCCAACTTTATTTCTTTTACTTCCCCGAATCCCGACAGCAACTTCGGCAGGGCCTCGCCGGACCCGATGGCGAGAATGGTCAACCGCTCTGGATTGAAATGTTTCTTCGCCGCCGCCAAAATCTCCTCTTTCGTCAGCGCAATCACGCGGGCGCGCAATTGCTGGAGAAAATCCTTGGGGAGCCCATCGTATTCCAATTCCATCAACCGCCCCACGATCGCGGTCGAACTGGCGAAGGAAAACACAAACGAGTTCACATAGGCCTCTTTCGCTTCCGCCAGCTCGCTGTCCGTCACCAACTCAGTCCGCATCCGTTCCATGTTCGCGACAAACCGGGCGGTGACCTCTTGCGTCGACGGCAACTTCGTCTCTGCGCGCATCAGCCAGATGCCCTGATCGTGCACCCCGGAGTTCAAGCGGCTGCCGACCGAGTACGCCAACCCCCGCTTGGTCCGCACGTCGTTGAAGAGACGGCTGCGAAAGGAACTGCCTCCCAGAATGTCGTTCGCGATCGCCAACGCCACATAGTCCGGATCCTGCTCTTTGATCGACAGGTGACCGATGCGGAGATGCGTCTGAGAAGTATCCTTGTTCACGAACCGTACAACGGGCTTCGGCACCTGACTCTGTGGCACATCGGCAATCGTCAGCACCGGCACTTCGCCCTTTTCCCAATCGCCGAATACCTCGCGCAGCAGGGCCAATATTGCGGACTTGTCAAAGTCGCCCGTCACTCCCAGCATCATGCCGTTCGGATGAATGGTCTTCCGGTGAAAGGCCGCCAAATCGTCTCTGGTGATGCGAGTGATGGACTGGATGCTGCTCTCCCGTGCCGACGAATGATCGGCGCCGTACAAGAGTTTCCCAAACTCGCGTCCGGCAATTGAGCCGGGGTTATCTTGCCTGCGGCGAATGCCTTCGATGGCCTGCAGCTTGGCCAGCTCAACCCGCGCCGGCTCAAAGGCCGGTGTCCGAATGAGGCCCGCAAAAATCTGAAGCCCCCGCTTCAAGTCCTTGCTGAGTACATCGAGCGACGCGGAACCGGATTGCCGCCCAATCGAGATGCCGATAGCCCCGGCGAACTGTTCGAGATCTTCATCCACTCGTTCAGCTGAGAGTCCGCCGCCTCCACCTGACCGCATGATAGAACCGGTTAATGAAGCCAGGCCTATCTTCTCTGCAGGATCGAGCCAGCTGCCTGTTCGTATCGTCGCCGTCATACTCACCAAGGGCAGTTCATGGTCTTCCAAGAGATAGACGACCATCCCGTTTTTGAGCACCACCCGATCCGCATCCGGCGGGGTGAACTCGACCGTCTTAAACGTCATCTGCCTGGGATCGCCCAGCGCCATCTCAGCTGCACAAGCGCTGAGCGCCGGGAGCAGAATCGAGATGATCAACAAACAGACGACCGTTGCGCTACGCCTTACCCCTAACCCCTCACCCCTTACGCGCTTCTTCACGTTCATCATCGCGCCACCTCACGTTGCGACACCGTCGCGACTTTTTTCTCACCGGTCTTCTTCACCAGCGTGGCCACTGTTCGATTCGATTTCGTGAAATACTCAGCGGCCACGCGCTGGATATCCGCCGTCGTCACCACCGCAATTTTATCCCGAGCCTTTAACGCGTAGCGCCAATCACCCGCGACCGTCTGAAACAGAGCCATCTGGGACGCAAGGCCTCCGTTGGATCGGAGCGCCCGCACCAAATCGGCATCCAGGTTATTCAGCACCTTTCCCAACTCTTTGGCGGAGACCGGCTCCATCTTGAGCCTTTCAAGTTCGGCATAGATGGCAGCCTCGACTTCTGCCGTCGTATGGGGGGCAAGCGGCGTGGCGCTGAGCACGAACAGATTCGGAGCGCGGACCCCTGGAAAATTCGAATCGGAACTCACCGAAGCGGCGATCCGTTTTTCGCGGACCAGACTCGCATAGAGCCGGGAAGTGACTCCATCGCTCAACACCGCATCGATCACATCAAAGACATAGTCGTCGGAATGGCCCAACGCCGGTTTGTGAAACCCGATAACCAGCGACGGTTCGGCATCGAATTCCACCTCGACTCGGCGCTCTCCCCGTTGAGGCGGTTCGACGGTGACAGGTTGAGGCTGCGGAGGCGAAGCCGGTATCTTACCGAACGTCTGCTCGATCAAGGTCATGATGTCCTTCGGATGAATATCACCCACTATCGCGATCGTCGCATTGCCGGGGCCGTAATGGGCCTTGAAGAAGGCTTCGGTATCGGCCGGCGTGAGCGACAGGATGTCCGACTCCCAGCCGATCGTCGGAATACCATATTGATGGGCGCGGAAGGCGGCCGAGGTGAAGGTTTCATACAACAGTCCATTGGGGCTGTCGTCATTCCGCATCCGCCGCTCCTCCATGACCACTCCGCGCTCTTTGTAGAATTCGCGGAGGACCGGGTGCGCCATGCGATCGGCTTCGAGCGCAGCCCACAGCGGCAGACGATTCGCCGGAAGGCTGATCATATAGCGGGTCAGATCCTTGCCGGTCGCGGCATTGAGCCCGACCCCTCCGTGGCGTTGATAGAGGAGAGCCATCTCATTGCCCGCCACGAACTGTCCTGCCTTTTCTTGCAGTTCCGTAAACCGTTTCTGTAGTTCCTCGACAGCGGCCCGATCCTCGGAACTGGCTGGTCTCTCCGGACTCTTCCGTGCGAGGTCTCGTTGCCGCTGCTCCAGCTCAGTGCCCACTCGATACCACTCTTCGAGAATGGGACGTTCTTTTTCGTAATCCTTCGTCCCGACCGTCCTCGTCCCCTTGAACGCCATATGTTCGTAGAGATGCGCCAGGCCGGTTTGCCCCACCTGCTCGTTGACTCCCCCGACTCTGAAGGTCATGTTGAGGGAGACCACCGGCGTCTGATGCCGCTCGACCATGAGCACGGTCAACCCGTTTGTCAGTTTTTGTTCGACCACACGATCCGCCAGCCCGGACGAGGCAGCAAGCGGAAGGTTGAGGCTAAGGTTCAGGCCAAGGATTACACAGAGAATCAGAAAGCAGCGACTGTTTGTCATATGAATAGCTCCATGAGTTGTTCAGGCCGTTCGATAAACCAGTCCGGCTTGCAGGCCGCCATTTTCTCCCGATTCCCCATACCATACCCGACTGCGCAGACACGGATGCCCGCGTTATGCCCGCCGTTGATGTCGTTGGTGCTGTCCCCGACGAGCACGGTCTGCTCTTTCGATACATGCAATTGCTCCATCACATGCAACAGCATGCCCGGCTCCGGTTTCAATTCAAACCCGCGATCGCCGCCGACGACGTACTGAAAATGATTTCCCCCCAGTCCTTGGAGAATCACGTTGGTGTACTCAATCGACTTATTCGTGGCCACCGCCTTCCGCTTGCCTGCGAAATGCGTCAGCATCTCTCCAATGCCGGGATAGAATGTCGTGCGATCGAGACAATGGGCCAGGTACTGGCTTCTGAACACCCGCAAGGCCTCGTCGAAGGTGACCCGGCTGCTCTCACCGACCGACAAGCGCAATAATTGCTTCACTCCATCTCCCACAAATCCAAAGATTTCCTCAACCGGACGTTGCGGCAGTCCCAGTTCGGCCAATGTGAAGTTCACCGACGCGGCAATGTCCCATTTGGACTCGATAAGCGTCCCGTCCAAATCGAAGATCAGCAGCTCGACCGAGGTCTTTCCCATCATTATTTCGCCTCTCGTAACTCACCCTGTAACGATCCAAGACGGTCTCGCTTCGCCGGGTCGGTTTCCTTCACCCAGGCTTCGCGCACGAAATTCACCATCCGCTTCTGACCCACATGAGGAGGAAGCATCGGCTCAACGATCCTCCATCGATTCTTGATGGCTTTCACGCGAAACCGAACCTCTTCTGTCTCAACCCCCTGGACAAAGCCGGCAGTTTCAAAATACACCGAGCCGATGACCTGAAAGGTGACCGGGATCACGACTTCCAAACTATCGATCACTTCCCATTGGCGATACTGCTCTGCCACCACGAAACCTCGCGTCACGACGACATGCCCCCACGCCGGTTCTTCATTCCAGCCCGTATACGCCGCGACCGTTTCGAGCGACATGGCATCAATCCTGGCCCCCTTAGAATCGAGCGCTAAATATCGTTTCACCACGTCAGCAGGTGAATGCTTCAGAGATCCGGTCTGCGCCGACGCAATATTCCAGACAAGCAACCAGCCTATCAAGACGACGAAAGTGGCCAGCCGGATCGGCATGCGGCGGCTCATGACGCAATCCGGTGGAGTTTCATGGCATTCGTGCCGCCTAACTGTCCTGTCACAGTCCCGGACAGAAACACGACGCAGTCGTTCGATCCGGCCAACGTTTCTTCCACCAGTCGATGCTCGACCGCATGAACGCGATCGTCTGGATCCTGAATTCTGGCCATCAGCCTCGGAAGCACGCCCCAGTAAAGCGCCATTCTCCGCCGCACAAGCTCGTGCGGGGTGAAAGCGACAATGGGGGCGACCGGCCGCTGTTTTGAGAGCAGCCTGGCGGTCGCACCGGACTCGCTGAACGTGGCAATCGCCGCCGCTTGCGTCGTGGCCGCAGCCGATGCAGCAGCCTCGCACATCGCCTCAGAAATCGAGCCCTGCTCACGACCGTCTGAACATTCGACCGGCCCCCTGTTCAGAAGCACCACCTCACCCTCTGCCACACGAACGATACGATCCATCACCTGCACCGATTCAACCGGGTATTGTCCGCGGGCGGTTTCCGCTGAGAGCATGACCGCATCGGTGCCGTCGAAAATCGCATTGGCGACATCGGAGGCTTCCGCCCTCGTCGGGCTCGGATGCTGCGTCATCGACTCGAGCATTTGCGTGGCCGTAATAACCAGCCGGCGATGCTGATTCGCCTTTGCAATGATCCGCTTCTGGAGAATCGGCACGACTTCCGGTCCCATTTCCACACCAAGATCTCCCCTCGCAATCATAACTCCGTCTGCTTCCTCCAACAACGAGTCTAGCGCAGCGATGGCTTCAGCCCGTTCGATTTTCGCGATAATCGGCTGGTCTCCCCCGCACTCCGCCACCAGACGCCGCGCCGCTTGTACGTCTTCAGGTCCCCGCACAAACGAGAGTGCCATATAATCCACTCCTTCTGCGACGCCGAAACGAATATCTTTTCGATCCTTTTCCGTGAGTGCTGGGGCACTGATCGTGGTGCCGGGCAGATTGATTCCCTTATGAGACAAGATTCGCCCGCCGGTCTTGACCCTACACTCGACTGCCCCCTCGCTCACGACCGTCACGAGCAGTTCAATCAGCCCGTCGTCGATTACGGTAAGTTTCAGGATAGATGTCGCCTGTGCCTCAGCTCGTGAGGCGACGGTTCGCCCTGCTCACTGACCACGTTGCTTCGTTCAAACCCCCGTCACCGTGAGGCTCGATCGCCTGTTCACTCATCCGGTTTCTGTCGTCCATGAGC
>CAMDRK010000054.1 GCA_945906715.1 Nitrospira lenta | reverse complement strand
TGGGTTTTGGGGTCGCGGGACCGTTCCATGACCATGAAGTGGGCATCGTAATCCTTATAGAGCACTTGATCGTTCTTGTGCATGGTGGCGGTGCCCCACCCTCCAAGATAGAGCCACGTTTTTGGATACAGCGGATCGCCGTTGTTCGAGTCGCCATGTTCATAAATTCTGGTCGCAATGCCTCCATCTTGGAATGGGGCCTTCGCGGCAAACCGATCAAAGACGATTCGATATCGATCTGAGCCCTCGACAAACTCAGCCACCACCTGACCGCTGTTCGTGAGTTCGTTCACCTGGATGTCGATGGAGCCTTGAACCGGTATCAGGTGCTTGCCGGCATAGTCGAGGTGGTCCCATGGTGCGCGATCGTTCACGCTTCCGATCAGAGTGGTTCTCTGCCCGGAAAGGTGGAATTGGCCACTGTAGTAGGGGTGTTCAGTGGCTTGAAAAATTCTGGTTCCTTCATTTTCTTTCGGCGTGCCGAACTGCCCAGCAATACTCGGCGGTACAAAACTGAAAGCCAGGCTGAGTAATAGTAGGCTCAACGTCCGCGTAATTATCGTGCCGTATCCAATATGCATCTGAGCCTCCTAGTTCGGATCCACCATATGTGAAAGAACATCAGTTTCCGACCGAGCGGGTTTCATTGTATCCCTGTTTGTGGTCCGTTGGTATTCCGTTACATCGACGAGGGGCCGGGCATTTTGAAGACGTGCAGTTGTTTCGGGTGCACAAAGACGATATCGCCTTGCTGAAGCCTTAACTCACGGTAGCGCTCCTTGGTGAGTTCGACCGAAATAATCTGAGATGAGTCCTTCGACATCAGCTCAAGCCGGACGCGCGATCCGGCGATGATGATAAGTCGCACGGTTGCTTCGAGCTGTGTCGTCGTGGTCCGGCTCCGGCTAAGTTCCAAGTCGTGGGGCCGTACAAAGGTGACTTCGTGTTCGTCCGAAGAGTCTCTCTCTGCGGGAGGTTGCCTGTGCGTCTCTTTGGGGACGGTCTCGTTTTGAGCAATCCGGCCATGAAACACGTTGACATCGCCGAGAAACTGGTAGACGAACGGTGTCGCCGCATTCTCATAGACTTCGTCCGGCGTGCCGATCTGCTCGACATGTCCTTGGTTCAACACCACGATACGGTCTGCCGCTTCCAAGGCTTCTTCCTGGTCATGCGTCACGAGGATGCTCGTAATGTGCAATTCGTCATGGAGCCGACGTAGCCAGCGCCTCAGTTCCTTTCTAACTTTGGTGTCCAGTGCGCCAAAGGGTTCATCAAGCAGGAGCATTTTCGGTTCCACGGCTAGCGCTCTGGCCAGGGCCACTCGCTGACGTTGCCCTCCGGAAAGCTGATTTGGATAGCGGTCGGCCATCGCCTGCAGCTGTACTAATGAGAGCAAGTCATGGACCTTCTTCCGGATCTGGCCAGGAGAGGGCCGTTGCGCATGGGGAAGCACGCTCAGTCCGAACGCGACATTTTCTGTGACGGTCATATGCCGGAACAACGCGTAATGCTGGAACACGAATCCCACTCGACGGTCGGTGATTCGCCGTTCCGTTACCTCGTCGCCATGCAGGAGAATTCTTCCGTGGTCGGGCCTCTCCAATCCAGCAAGAATTCTGAGTAGGGTGGTCTTGCCGCAACCGGATGGGCCGAGCAGCGCGATAAGTTCTCCTGTCTGTACATGAAGGGTCACGTCATCCAGGACGGTGAAGGTGCCGAATCGTTTGGTGACGTGATCGACCTGGATACTCACGATGGACTCCCTGGCTGCATCCTCCATTCAGCATCCTGCGTCGCACGTGATGGAGCAGATTTCCGTTCGATCACCGTTTTCACTACAAGCGTCACGATGGCCAACAAGGTCAGGAGCGAGGCCACCGCGAAGGCCCCGACGGCGTTATATTCGTTGTACAGAATCTCGACATGCAGCGGCAGCGTATTGGTGAGCCCTCGAATATGGCCCGACACAACGGAGACCGCTCCGAATTCTCCCATCGCACGCGCATTGCACAGGATGACGCCATAGAGCAGGCTCCACTTGATATTCGGGAGGGTGACGCGGATGAACGTCTGCCATCCCGACGCGCCCAACGTGAGCGCCGCTTCTTCTTCCTCTCGTCCCTGCGATTGCATCAAGGGGATCAATTCGCGCGCGATAAACGGAACGGTAACAAAGGTGGTGGCGAGCACGATGCCCGGCAATGCGAAGATGATCTTGATGTCGTGCTCGGCCAGCCAGGGGCCCACCCAGCCCTGCGCCCCGAAGAGCAGCACGTAAATCAATCCCGAGATGACGGGAGACACGGCCAATGGGATGTCGATGAGCGTGATAAGAATCTGTTTGCCGACGAATTCGAATTTGGCGATGGCCCAGGCTGCAGCAACGCCGAACATGAGGTTCAGTGGAACGGCCAGGGATGCAGCAATGAAGGTCAGGCGAATTGCCGCCAGGGTATCCGGGTCTTGAAACGAGGCGAAGTAGCCCGCAAGTCCCTTTTTCAGCGCCTCGGAAAAGACGGCTGCGAGCGGGACGAACAGAAATAGTGTCAAATATCCAAGCGCTATAGCAATGAGCGTCCAGCGAACCAAAGTGCTTTCACTGGTCAATGAGGCTTTCCACTCCTCGTTTCTTACTCTGGCAGCGATCTCTGTCGACATGATCTATTCTTTCTAGCTAGCTGTGTGGCGTCTGCCGCTCCACCATTGAATGAGATTGATCATCAGGGCGAGGACAAACGACACCACGAGCATGACGACTCCCAGCGCCGTGGCTCCGGCGTAATCGTACTGTTCGAGCTTGGTCATGATCAACAGTGGAGTGATCTCCGATTTGAGCGGCATATTGCCGGCGATGAAGATGACCGAGCCGTATTCCCCGACGGAGCGGGCGAATGCCATCGCCATGCCGGTCAGCAGGGCAGGCCACAGTTCAGGCACGATCACCGCTCTGAATGTCTGCCATCGATTGGCTCCCAGCGTGGTGGCGGCTTCTTCCACCTCCTTGTCAAGATCTTGCAGTACCGGTTGCACGGTTCGCACGACGAATGGTAATCCAATGAAGGTCAGTGCGACCAGGACACCCAGGGGCGTAAAAGCGACCTTGAGACCCAGCGGTTCGAGATAGCTTCCGATCCATCCATTTGACGAATAGATGGCAGTCAAGGCGATTCCGGCAACGGCCGTTGGCAGGGCAAAGGGTAGGTCCACGAGCGCATCTACGATTGAACGCCCGGGAAAGTGGTATCGCACAAGAACCCAGGCCACCACCGATCCGAAGAAGCCGTTGATCAAGGCTCCCAGAAATGAGGCGCCGAATGTCAGCTGGTAGGAAGCCATTGCACGCGGCTCTGTCACCGTGTGCCAGAATTGTTGCCAGGTCAGTGTGGTCGTCTTGACGATGAGACCGCTGAGGGGGATCAATACGATCAGGCTGAAATAGAACAGGGCAAATCCCAGAGTCAGGCCGAATCCTGGAAGGACGCTGGGTTGTTTCAACACTAAGGCCATGAGATTCCTATCACCTCGCGGATTACAGAGGCCGATTATCCTAGCTGCATGGTGGTCAGCTGGTGCAGCTGATCACCCGTCCTGCTATCGCCGAAGTGTGTCTCATCGACGCTACTTAGGGCTCTGCAAATAGATTTGATCGAAGCTAGCGCCATCGGCAAAGTGTGCCTTGTGCGCTTTCTGCCAGTTGCCGAAGAATTCCTGCAAGGTGAACCGCTCCACCGCCGGGAAATTCGCCGCATACTTGGCGGCGACTGCTGGAAGCTGCGGGCGGTAGTTGTTTTTGCCGGCAATTTCCTGGCCTTCTTCAGAGTAGAGATATTCCAGATAGGCTTGAGCGACCAGCCTGGTGCCTCGTTTGTCCACGATCTTGTCTACGACGCTGACCGTCGGCTCTGCCAGGATGCTGATTGGCGGCACGACGATTTCGAACTTGTCTTTGCCCGAGCCTTTGGTGCTCAGCAAGATTTCATTTTCCCAGTTAATCAGGACGTCGCCGATGCCCCGTTCCACGAAGGTGGTTGTCGCGCCGCGGGCGCCCGAGTCGAGCACCGGCACGTTCTTGAATAGGCGCCAGACAAAATCCTGCGCCTTGGCTTCATCGCCGCCAAACTGTTTCAGGGCATAGCCCCACGCGGCCAAGTAGTTCCAGCGGGCGACACCGGAGGTCTTGGGGTTTGGAGTGATGACGGAGACCCCGGGTTTGACCAAGTCGTTCCAATCCTTGATGCCCTTGGGATTGCCCTTGCGGACCAGAAACGTGATCGTCGAGCTGTAGGGTGCGCTGTTGTTGGGAAGACGACTCTGCCAGTTTGCTGGAAGCAGCCCGGCTTTCTCGGAGATGGCGTCGATATCGTATGCCAGCGCCAGTGTCACGACGTCGGCCTCCAAGCCATCGATAACGGCTCGTGCCTGCTTGCTCGATCCTCCGTGGGATTGCAAGATCTTAACGGTCTGGCCCGTTTTGGCCTGCCAGTGTTTGGCAAACGCCGCATTGAACTCCTGGTAGAGTTCGCGCGTCGGATCGTAGGAGACGTTCAAGATTGAGATGGATTCTGCCGCCTGGATAGACGAGGTGAACCCCAAGGCTCCAGTCAGGAGCGCGAGCGTGAGAACGAACGGCTTCAAAATCATGGGATGGTCCTTTCTATTCGTAATAAAACTCTAGAGCCTTCAGTGTGTGCGCTCATGGTTGTGGTGGAGTTTTCTTTCCGTCGCGCTCCGGGGCAGGCGGAACGGTCAACCCGGCCAGCGCCTCCTGATACCGAATCTGCAACTCTTCCCGCTGATCCGGCGCCCAGAAACGGGTCGTCGAACTTGCCTTAGCCAGAAACTCCTCCGGCTCGAAAATCACGTCATATAATGCCGAAGCCTCTGGAATGTTCGGCAGTTGCCGGTCGTACTTGCTGATATCGGGACCAGGGCTATGACGAGCGTGCACGTCGCTGATGATCAGGTGCAGAATCGGGCCTTGGATGGAGATCCAGCCAGTGGTGGTTTCCTGATCTCCCTGATCCGTGGCATGACTCAAGTTGAAGTAGACACGTTCTGTCGGCTCAGCCAGAGAGAGCGCCGTTGAAAGAGGCAACGCCAACACGGAGATTTCTTCTTTCCGGAATGCCCTGGTTTGATCGGCTTGACCGAAAATCAGGCGGTGAACGATGTTCCGCCGTTCCGATGCGCGGACCCCTCGGAGCAACGTTCCGACCTCCGCTGTCGTCAGCGTGGCAGGATGCGCATTGGCTGTGGAGTTAGGGTCCTCTTCCAAGCGCACCGTATTCAACCCTGCTTCGTAGATCGTTCTCGACGACGAGACGGGTTGGCTCGCGCAACCGGCGGCGATGGATAGGCTGACGAATAGGAACAGTGCGCGCAGAGACCATGCCGACCACTGCGTCAAATTGTATTGGTAGCGATTCATTATTGTCCCTCCTGTCGTTGAGCGAGGCCGACCTGCGGCTCGGCTATGCGATCGAAGCCGTGGTCTTGCAAAAGGGCTTGTATCTGGGGCCTTCCCAAAAAATTGATGAAATCCCCTGCGCCCGAGATATTCTTCGCGGTCCAGACGGCAGCGACTCCATAGTGGATCGGCGTGTGCGAGTCCTCTGGGGCATCATCGAGAATACGGATCTTCTTATTCGATACGGCGTCTGTCCGATAGACGATGCCGAGGTCGGCCTCGCCCTTGGCGACCAGGTCCAGGACGGCTCGCGAATGCTCGGCGTAGACAACTTGCGACTTCAGTTGGGAATCGAGCTTGCTGTACTTGAGATACTGAGCCGCCACTTTGCCTACCGATGAGGTTTTCGGGTCGCCGATGGCGATATACCGGATCAAGGCTGTGCGAAGATCCTGGACCGACGCGATCGGCGCCGGGAGTTCAGTGCCGGCGATCAGGACCAACGAGGTGCCGGCATAGACGCGTCGTGTGCCTTGGATGACGAGCCCTTTCTTCTCAAGTTGGTCGATTTCTTCAACCTGCGAAGGCAGGAATACATCGATCGGTGCGCCCTCTTCGATTTGCTTGCTGAGGGTTTGAGATGGCCCGTAGATGACTCTCACGTTGATGTCCTTATTGTGCGCTTCGAAGAGCGGGAGTACCTTTCGAAAGGCATCTCTCAGGCTGTTGGCGGCCGCGATGGTGACGGTCTCAGGCGCCGCCTGCACGGTCGGCGCTGTCCAAACAGTCGTGGTCAATACACCGAGGAACAACAGGCTTCTCAAGAGTAAGTGTCGGCGTGGCATGGCGTACCTCCTGGCTATTGTGGTGATTTTCATTGTGTGTCTAGAAATAGAATTGATACTGCACATTGATCCGATTCTCGATCAGGTCTCGGCCAAATCCCGGCACGCTCTCGAACGGAAACCGGTCGGGGGCCCGTCCGCCGCTTCCCAATGTAAGATGGGAATAGTCCACGATCAGCCGATTGTTGTATGTGCCGTCGAAGCTGTAGCTCAAGGCGGCGCCGAACTCTTTGGTCAGATCGTCTTTCTGTTTGGTGGACGGATCCAGTACCCCATACCGGACGGCTAGCTCGAGCTTCCTCGGAATGATGTACTTGCCGACCTGTACGTACCAGCCCCAGGCTTGGCCGAGGTCCACCGGGGGGCCTAACACCACAGCGGTCGCCGGGTTGAAGGGAATGGATCCATCGTCTTTACTCCGCACCCGCTGGTGCCGATAGTAGCCCTCCGACTGGAGTGACCATCCCTGATACTTCGCGATGAAATCCACCTCATAGGTCTGGAAATCGTAGACCCCTCCGCCGAGTAGCCGTCCATTGTTGCCATTCGTGATGCCCTGGCGGTATGAGCGTCCGACAATGTCGGATCGGATGGAGCTCAAATAGTTTTGGGCTGGGTTATAGGCATACCCCGCTCCAATCGCGACTTGAGGCACGCGAGAATTGAGGATATCTCCCTGGCCATAGCCCGGATTGCCGGAAATTTTATACAGCAGCCTGGCTGTGTACATCATCTCGCCGTTCCGGAAGCGGGCATCGTAGTTGAAGGTCCGTTGCTGGCTAGCGGGGAGACTGGCGTTGTTGGGGAGGGCCTGGCTGACAGACGTGCCCTCATTCGTGAGGTTGGGTCCGACTCCTCCCCAGATCCCGAAGGCATAGTTGAATTTATATTTTTCCTCATCGCTCAACACCACGATTCCGATATCTCGACTGTTCATCAGGTTGGCGGCAAACGTTCTCTGGACAAGGAGATTGTCTGCAAAGGAGGATGTGGCGTTCGAGCTGATGAGGGCGCGATTGAACCAGACTTTCTGTTGCCCGACTTGGATCGTCGCAAAGGGGACGTGCCAGGCGGCTACGTAGGCGTCGAGGAGAGAGGCCCTGCCGCTGCCACCTTCTTGATTGAAGGCGTTCTGATTAAGCTGTAGCGAAAAATTATAGCGAAGATCTGGGTCGAAGGCGTGTCCCATAAATTGCAACTGTGCCTGGGGAACTGTAAACGTGCTCGAGTCGCTCTGATTTCTGACGCCCCGAAACTCAACTTGGCCTCCCAAAATTTCAGGATTCCTTGAATCTCCGACAGTCCCCCATGCTTCATTATAGGTACTAAACGTATAACGCACTTGGGTGAGCAGGCGCACCTTGAGCAGGAATTTCGAGCCGACGCGGATGTTCAACCCGTTATTCACGTCGATAGTGAAGTTCGGCTTGGAGACGCGTTCTTTGGTTTCAATCACCTTCAGGCCCTTGTCGTATTCTTCTTGGGAAATGATGTTCTTGAGGAGTAGATATTTGAGGCCGGGATCTTCACTGGCCATATATTCCCATCGGCCTTCTTTTTTCAGAAGCTGGCCTTCTTCCACCGCCCATGTCTTCGGGATGAGCCCGAAGGCCAAGCCCGTGAACACCATGCTGATAATGACGAACCGGAGATGTCTCATGCGTGACCTTCCTTTTGTGCATGGAACCTCCGGTTGACCGGTCAGTTACCGATTGAATTGAATAGCGAAGTGTGAGCGCGATGCCTCCAGTTGTCTGGACGGCAGAGTGTCCTCCTCTAGCTCTGACAACAGTACTGTGTAGTCACATTCACCTTGCTCATTTGATAGTCCGCGATGAGTCCGTGTCGATGCGGATCTTTTCCTTGCGTTCGATCTGGACCACTTTCGAATCGTGGATGACGACTTCCACCGATCCGAAGCGAAGATCCTTGATGGCGAGCAGAATCTTGTGCGCAATATCCTGGTTGTGCTCCTGGCTCTGAATCACTCGCTGTTGGGTACTCATGTTCAGAAGCTCCTCTCTGGCCATCGATCAATGTACATATTACCGATCAAGTATCGTGGCCTATGTAATAAACTAACTAGATATAGTTTGTCAACAATATAAATTTATAGTGTCATCGAAACTATTATGGGTATCAATGAACTAGTTTTATGATCTGTTTTTGTAGATAATGTTAACATGTGGAGACATAGTAATTGACATAGAGACAGTATACTTGCTATTAAGTGGCTATGAAAATTACGAATCAACCGACCGAAACGATTCAAGACTTTTCCAATCATCTTAAAACTCTCCGTATACAGAAAGGACTTTCACAAGGGGAACTGGCTGTTCGTGCAGGGATTACACGGCAGGCGGTGTCTTCAATTGAGGCGAATCGGTATTTACCGACAACAGGCGTTGCCCTTCATTTGGCTTCGGCGCTGGCTTGTCGCGTTGAAGATCTTTTCAACCTCAGAACAACCGAGGACATCGTTGAGGGCAAGTTAATTGGCCATCTTCCCCAAAACGACATGAAGACATCATCCATCCGAGTCAAAGTGTCGACGGTGGGTTCAAAGACTGTTGTACGACCGATAAATGGATTAGGTGAGGTGCTTTCCTTCACCGTTCCTGCTGATGGTTATGTCGTGGAGGCGCATGGCCAGACATCGGGCGCCATGGTGCGCGTGAAACTCTCTCGCGATCGTCAGGCGATTGAACAAGCGATCTCTGTGGCTGGCTGTGATCCGGCGATCTTCCTTGCAGGCGAGCATATGCGACGGCGCAAGGACCAGACCTCCTTGGTCGGCTGGACAATGGGAAGTATGGCGGCGCTTAGGGCCTTGCAGCAGGGCGAGGTGCATGTCGCAGGTCTGCATCTCTTCGATCCCGCGACCGGGGAGTCAAACCTGCCATTCCTCCGGAGAGCATTGAAAGGTTCGAACTATGAGGTCGTCACGTTTGCGACGTGGGAAGAGGGCTTACTCGTTCGGGCTGGTAATCCCAAGTCTATCCGTGCAGTCAGCGACGTCGCCGATCCCAACGTCACACTCGTGAATCGGGAAGAGGGGGCGGGGGCCAGGCTGTTGCTGGATCAGCGGTTGCGCACGGCGGGAATCAATTATCATCAAGTAAGGGGCTATGGCACGATCGTCGCTTCGCATTTTGAAATTGCGCGCGCGATTGCAAGTCGTCAGGCGGACGTCGGTGTCGGGATTCGATCCGCTGCGCAACTCTTCGGACTCGACTTCGTCCCGCTCCAAGCCGCGCGTTACGATCTTGTTGTACCCAAAGCCTATCTGAAGTCCCATCCGACGTTGGCCCACTTGTTCGAGACGCTCGTCAGCCGCCCGTTTCGAAATGAGATCGAGTCGCTGGGCGGGTATGACACCAGCGAAACAGGAAAGCTCCATGCGCTACGTGTCGGCTGACAACCATACAGATACGTAAATAGTTCACGATTTGCGATTGCGGAAAATGGAGGATCTGTGGTCAAGCGAAGCTGGTGGTGCACCATCCTGAGCGTCCTTCTCTTCGTGGTGGGAGCGGACCCGTTGAGGGCAGTTGAATATGGTGAAATGGTGCAGACAAACGGAGAATGGGTGTTTCGGAGCACGGAAGACCCTGTGCTCAAACTCATGCGCGACAAGGGGGTGATCACGAACGAGCGATACAACGAAGTGTCAGCACAAAAAGGAAAAAACTGGATCGAACCCGCCGATGCGGTCCTCAATCTACGGAGAGACATCGAATGGAGCCGATATGTGAAAACCGCGATGCACTTACCCGATTGGATTGACCTGGGCCTCGAAAACCGGACCCGATTTGAATCGTTAGACCATCCCTGGCGAAGTAATCAACGCATTGGCGGTGGGGGAACCGATGCCCAGTTAGCTCTCAGATCCAGAGCGCGCGTAGGATTGGGGGGCAATGGCCCCTTCCGGTTTCTCTTTGAAGGGCAGGATTCGCGGGCCTTGTCGAACGATGAGCCGGGGGATTTCAAGACTACCCAAACGGTCAACCAATTTGACATCTTGCAGCTTTTCGGGGCATTGAGCCTCAACAATGTTGGGGGGAGCGGATTGCGAACCGACTTGCATTTCGGGCGTATGACCATGGATTTCGGCATGCGTCGGTACATAGCCCGAAACGATTTCCGAAACACCACCAATGCCTTCGATGGGGTCCATTGGCAAATTGGCCGAGATAATACTTGGCGATTCAGAGCGTTTTTGGTGGAACCGGTATTTCGGGATGATTCGCAACTGGACACGCAGACCGCCAAGAGTATTTTCTGGGGGGCCTATGTGGAGAGCGCGCACGTGCCCTGGTTCAGTGTGAATGCGTATTATTTCGGCTTAAACGATCAAGAATCTCAAAATAAAACTCTTCAACGTACCTATAACACGTACGGTCTTCGCCTCTTCAAGTTGCCTGCGCTCAACGAATTCGATTATGAATTCGAGGGGGCCGTTCAAACAGGACATTTGGGCACCGTCAAGCATTTTGCCTATAATCCTAATGTGGAAGCGGGGTACACGTTTAATCTGCCTTGGACCCCTCGGTTTTTGGTGCAGTACACCTACTCCAGCGGCAGTCGCACGCCAGGAGGAAGCCAGGACGGAAACTTTGATGTCCTGTTCGGCGCCCGTAATTTTGATTTGAATCCCACGGGAATTTTCGGAGCATTTCCCCGGGTCAACATCAGTACCCCCGGTTGGAGGCTGATCCTCCAACCTGCTGATACTTTGGTACTCACCGTCAAGCAACGGTTCTGGTATTTGGCGGAATCAACCGCAGCGTTTTCGGGGAACGGTTTGCAAGATCCCACAGGAAAGTCAGGAAACTATTTAGGGCATGATGTGCAACTTCGTGCGCAATGGGCTCCGCTATGGGCCATGAGACAAAACATGGATTTTGACTTCGGGTACGTTCATTGGTTCAAGGGATCCTATTTTGACAGCCCCGCCATCATCGCCCAATTACCCGCAGGCGGAAACAAAGATACGGATTATTTTTATGCTCAGGTGAGAGTCAGACTGTAGGGAGGTCAGCCCATGATTCAAATTATTATTGCCCTGTGTATGCTCTTCATAACCGGCGTGAACGGTGCGGTCGCCGAGGACATTACGATTGCGGCGGCGTCGGATTTAAATTTTGTCTTCAGAGAACTCGTCACCGAGTATGAAAAATCGACCGGCGATCGCGTGAGGCTGTCGCTTGGGTCATCGGGGAATTTCTACGCGCAGATTCAAAACGGCGCGCCGTTCGACCTCTACTTTTCAGCCGACATCGCGTATCCCAGGAAATTGGAAGAAGCCGGTCTGACCGTCCCTGGCTCGCTCTATCCCTATGCCATTGGGCGGATTGTCTTGTGGGCCGGCAAGGACTCGCGCCTCGATCTCTCCAAGGGGCTGGAGATCTTGCGTGAACCGGCGATCAAGAAAATCGCCATCGCCAACCCCAAACATGCGCCATACGGCAGGGCGGCAGTGGCCGCGATGGAACATGCGCAGGTCTATGATCGCATCAAGGACAAGCTGGTGCTCGGAGAGAACATTTCTCAAGCCGCCCAGTTCATCGAATCCGGTGCGGCGGACGTTGGTATTATTGCGATGTCGCTGGCGCTCGCACCACCAATGCAGGCAGCGGGCCATTATTGGGAGATTCCCGCCGATGCGCATCCTCCGATCGAGCAAGGAGCGGTGAT
>CAMDRK010000053.1 GCA_945906715.1 Nitrospira lenta | reverse complement strand
GGCGTAACAGCATCAAGAAGTCGTCAACTCCGGTTCAATACCACCATTTCCCCACGCCCTGCGCCTTGACGGTCTCTGAGGTCCGCAGCCATACTGCGCCACCATGCGCCCCTCTTCGTCATAACGCTTCTGGATGCACTCGTTCTTCCCACCGTTGCTTTTGCTGAGAATCAAACTATCACTGCCAAACACACCTATATTCTGGGCGACTATGACAGCAAGAATGACGCTCCCCAGCGGTGCTTACTCGAAACCAAACGCAAATTGCTGGAGCAAGTGACCTTCCCCCAGAAAACTAGCACAAAATTTTGTTCTGGAAGGTGTCTGAGTGAGGCCACCTTGGACAACTGCTGATATACCTCTCATCCGGAACCTTTTCGAAGCCGGACTTCTGCTACCACTCTGCTACCAGAGCAGCCCAAACCAAGACGACCCACGACGATCATGGTTGTTCCAAATCTTCGCTTTTCCGCGGGGATAGCTCTTGCTGGGTTGGCTCAGTTTCGGGAGGAGGAGATTTGTAAACCGCAGGTTGGAGGTTCAATTCCTCTCGCCAGCTCCACAACTTCTGCTGATTTAGGTTTGCAACTCGGGGATAGTGGAAACAAACAGATCGAAAATATCCCCGTCTTGACCAGGGCGTTCCTCGCATTTCGATACAAACTCAATGGGGATTTCGAACAGGGTTGATGCCCCTTTTCTTGGGAGAGAGGACGTGAGGATATGGAAATCTTTTTGGCGAGTCAGATACTTTTCTATGTGATCGTCAGAAGCGTACCCAACATAGTAAACGATGCCATTATACTTATGAATCTCCAACGAGAATGTGTCGCCACGTTTTGCGCGCAGCGCTACGACGCTGCACATTGAAAACCCGTAAATACCATTCGGTAAATCCTGTACTTTTGTTCCATCTTCCCGTTCAGTAAGTGGTCGAAGTTGCTGTTCGCGCCTGAGCCTCAATACCTCTCTGGGAACCGCGTTTCCATCCGACATCTTTCCGACATCACGCTGCGCTTTCGCGACGTGATTGTTTCTACTCCAAATGTCGGAAAAGTTAATGGGAGAACTCCCTCTGACAATGAAGTTACCCACCATCACCAACCCGAGCAGCGCAGCTATCAGATACAGATACCATCGTTTCATATCCATTAGGATACGCCCAAGCCCTCCTGAAGTAAAAAAGAAAGTCGGCGCGTTCAGTTCGACCTTTACTCACGGGTTGGCGAACCAAGGCTGTTTGGGCACCCCCCTTCCGAGGTACTTCCTTGGGGTCTATCGCTGGCTATGGTTCGCGCTATCATTTGTCCATGAGAGATGTGTTCCAGGATCTACACCAAGGAGGACGATCATGACCTGTTCACGCTGTTGTGGGTTCATGGTAGAAGACCACTTCTTAGACCTTGAGGGAGCCTATGGTGAGATGTGGACAACCAGTTGGCGTTGTATGAATTGTGGTCGTGTCCACGACTCCGTGATCGAGCAGAATCAACCGGCCCGACCGAAGAAGGTATTGGTCTTCACAAGTGGCGAGCCGGACTACCAGGATGATGACGTCTATCTTGGCGCAGAGTCCTTCATCCGACGGGCGGCCTGACGACTTAACTGATGGCTACGATGCAGCAACGACGGACGAGCCTGGAGAGGGGAGAGCGCTGATGAAAAGAAAACAAAAATGGGGAGCAAAGGCGTATCAGCGATTCGGAAGGGAATCTAGCCTTAGCGGGCGAGATCTTCTCCCCTGTTCTGTGGCCTGCACCGGCCATAACGGAGGAGAATCTTTATGATGATACCCTTGCGCCCGCAATAGGCATCTTAGTGCTTTGGCCTGTCGGTTATATTGTGGGGGCTCATCATTCTCGGTGTTTCTTGAATTTGATGAAGCCTCGCTAGGCCGTTGAAAACACACCATCGCGGCGAACTGTCCGTTGCGTCAATATACGGCGCGATGCCTAGGCGGGAGCCCTGCAAAACGAAACGCTGGCTTAGCGTTCAGCTTCCGTGAGGTTGGCTTCTTCTTCAAGCTCCTCAAGATCGGCCTCCGCTTTGGCCTTCAGGGTTGAAGGGTGCAAGCCATATTTCTTGAGCATTTTATAGAAGTCTGCCCGATAGCGCCCGGCAAATTGGGCAGCGCGTGAGATATTGCCGCCGGTGAGTTGCAGCACGTTCTTGAGATAGGTCTTCTCAAACTCTTCCTTAGCTTCCGTCAAAGGCTTGAGCGGCGAATCCGGTGATGAGCCCATAGCGGGCAAGAGATCCGGCGTAATCATATCTTGGCGCGTCATGACGGCGGCCTTTTCAACGACATTTTCCAATTCGCGAACATTGCCGGGCCAGGGATGTGTGACCAGCCGATTGAGAGCGGCAGGTGTAAACCCACGCAATCCTTTATTCGCCCGTTTTGCACTCGCGGTCAGAAACTGTTGCGCCAGCAAGGGAATATCGTCTCGGCGGTCACGAAGCGGCGGGATAAATAGCGGAACGACAGAAATGCGGTAGTACAGATCGTTCCGGAATGACCCATTCTTGACGGCTTCGCCGAGGTCTTTGTTGGTTGCGGCGATAATCCGCACATCGATCTTACTAGAAAGTTCAGAGCCGACTTCGCGAACTTCCCGTTCCTGCACGGCCCGCAACAGTTTGACCTGCATCGAGAGGGGCATTTCGCCGATCTCGTCGAGAAAGAGCGTGCCGCCGTTGGCGCTTTGAAACAGACCTCGCTTCGCGCCATGGGCGCTGGTAAAGGCCCCCCGCACATGCCCGAAGAGTTCTGACTCGAAGAGTGTTTCGGGAATGGCTGCGCAATTCAGGGCGACAAACGGCCCTTTATTCCGTCGGCTGTTCGCATGGATGACGCGCGCAAACACTTCTTTGCCCGTCCCGGTTTCTCCAAAGAGGAGAATCGTCGCGTCCGAGTCTGCCACCTGCACGACTTGCTGAAGTAAGCGCTGCATCGCAGGACTCCGCGCGACGATATTTTCCATTCCGTACAGTTCGTTGACGAGAGACTTTAACCGCTGGATCTCGCCTCTCATCCGCTGCGGAGAAAGTCCTTCTTCGATCTTGGCCTTGAGTTCCTTGTCGTCGAACGGTTTGGTGAGATATCCAAAGGCGCCCCGCTGCATAGCTTCCACGGCATTGGGGATACTGCCATGGGCCGTCAGGATGATAACCGGAAGGCCTGGATGAATCCGCAGCAGTTCTTCCGTCACATTCAATCCGTCTTCGTTTCCAAGCCGGAGGTCGGTAATGGCAAGGTCAAACCGGTTATTCTTGGCGACAGCGAGGGCTTCATGCCCGGTGGTGCAACCTGTGACGGCAAAGCCCATAGCGGTCAATCGCATCTTCACAAGATGTAACAGTCCCTCTTCATCATCGACTACGAGAATATGTTCTTTTTCCATGAAGCTCCTTCTACTGTATTGTCGATTCCGGCGAAGTTGGAGGCGGCGCAACGGTCGATGGGGGACGGATAGGTCGAACCTTATCCCGCATTTCCTGATCGATGCGCTTCAATGCCTCCAATTGGCTCGTCAATTCCTCTATTTTCCTATCTCGATCAGACAGCTGCCTTTGTAAAGACGCCACGGTGTTTGAACCGGTGCTAGAATCGGTCGAGCCCTTCTTGCCGCTGCCTGAATCCACCTTCCGTTCACGATCAGCCAATTCCCGTTGGAGGGTTTCCAAGGCTTGGGAGTCGGCCTCCTTCATAGCCCGAAATTGCTGGATGACCAATTCCCTATCAAGCAAGTCCCGCACCAGCCGATCTGAGGCCTGAGCCAGGATGGCCTGACTTTCCGAAATAGCCGGGGCTGCCACGACCGATTGGAACCAGGATTGCTCAACAGGGGCAGCGTGACGCTCAAGCAGATCTATCCAGAGCTTGCTGGAAACGGCCATCTGGCTCTTGGGCGCCACGGCGATCACTTTCTCGAAATATTTCGAGGCGCTGTCTCGACTTTCGTAGAGCCCCAACAGCGCGCGCGTGAAATAGACATGGTCGCAAGAGTTGTGCTCGGCGCATTTCGGAACGAGGACATCCTGCTTTTTCGCCAATGCTTGGAGAGATTTTGCCTCTCCCACATCAACCGTGAAGTAGGGATGTGAAAACTGCGGGGCAGGCGACCATGCCGCGCATCCAGCGAAAAGAAATAGGCACGACAAGACCCACGGGGCAGCGCCTCGGAGGACAATCTTTATGCCGTTTCCGCTGGTTTCGTGAGGCGCAGAATAAACCGTACAGTCGTTCCCTTCTTGACTTCGCTTTCGATCCAAATCCGTCCTCCGTGTGCTTCCACCACTTTCTTTGCCAGCGCCAACCCCAGGCCACTCCCCGGTGTAGCATGTTTAGCCTTCGTACGTCCTTGATAGAACCGTTCGAAAATATAGGGCAGGTCTTCGGCTTGGATGCCGGGGCCTCCATCGGTCACACTGACTTCAAGGACTCCCGCTTGTGAGTCCGGCTTCATGAGTACCTTTACAATGCCTCCTTCCGAACTGAACTTCAAGGCATTTGAGAGTAAATTGTCGAGTACTTGCTCAATTCGAAGCGCATCCGCCATGACCCACACACGTTGTGCAGGCGCTTCCAGCAACAGCTGCACATGCTTGGCATCGGCGAGGAGCTGGACTTTGTTGACCGACATATCTGTGATGCGCTTGAGGTCAGTAGGGACAATTCGATACTCCATCATCCCCGCGTCCATCTTGGAGAGATCCAGAATAGTGGAGATAAGGGTAATGAGCCGGCGGCTGCTGTCCGCCATGATACGCAAGGTCGTGCGCTGTTCTTGCGACAAGGGGCCAGGAATTTCATCCAACAGCAGATGCGTGCCTTCTTGAATCGAGGCCATGGGCGTGCGCAACTCATGGGAGACATGGGCGAGAAACTCCCCCTTCATATCATCCAGTTCTTGCAGCTTCGTGCCCATCCAATTGACGGCGTCGACGAGGTCTCGCAATTCGCTGGGAGCCTGAATATTCAGCGACGTGCGGAAATTCCCCTGCCCAATCTGTTTGATATGGGTCTGCAGTTGGCGCAACGGGCGGAGGACCGTATAACTGGCAAAACCGGCGAGCGCAATGCCGAATACGAGCGCCAGTAAAACCAGCTGCTCCGTCATCGTTTCGGCTTGCGCTGAGCTTTCCCGTGACTGGCTGACGCCGACACTGATGCCCGTCTCGTGAAGATCGATAAATTTTTGGAGTAAGCCGCCTATACGATCCATCAAGGCATCGCGATGACCTTCATAGTCCGCAGACAGGAGTGCTGGAGACGAACGGCCATGCTCTAGTTCTGAGCGGAAAATCATGAGGCGTTCTTGCTGTAACCGCTTGGTATCCTTGAGCAGTTGAATGCCTTGCGGGGTGAGTTCCCGTGCTTCAAGGGTCTGGAGTCCTCGATGGAATTCGTCGACCTCTTCATCGAAATGTTGCAAGAATGTGGCATCGCGTACGGCCAGATACTTCTTCTCGCTATTGAGTTGGGCATAGAGCACGGTGAGCAGCCGCTTGGCCGATTCGATCGCCGGGTAATGTCGAGTGGCTATGTCGGCACTTAATGCGGTCAACTGACGTAGCTGAAACAAGGCGTACAGGTTCACCCCTGCCATCACCACGATGATGATAAGGGAAGTCAGGACAATCCGCCAAAAGATCGATAAGCCCACAGGTAAAAGCGCTTTCTTGGCCTTGAGTGTTAAGAATAATTGTAGAAACTGCAGGCAATTCCATACACTATTTCGCCTGTTCACTCAAGGAATCAGCCAAACAAACTCTCACATGTATCATGAGTCCCTTTAGACGGATCAATCGGGCTAGGGAGGTTTGAGCGGCTTCCACGAAGGAGAGACGGAAGCTCTTCTTACCTACACGAAAGCTCTTCCCTACTTGACTGACGAGGCAAACTGGCGTTGGCGTCGTGACACCCCATGTAACGATGCAAAGAGATGGCCACGAAACAACAACATCGCGACGGCAAGCGGTGGGGTGAAGAGCAACCCAAGATACCAGCCGACTGAGGAAGGAACTCCCACGTAATCCAGCCAACCACCGAGGATCGTAAATGGCAATACGAGAACCTGGGAGAAGTCCAAACCTGCCCCCCTCCCCACGCGGCTGGAGAGGGAAAAAAACGATTGCAGCCCCGTGGGCGAGAGGACGATGGGAATCAAGATAATCGCAAAAGGAAGAAACCATTCAATCCAATTCTCAAGGACGAACTCATATGAAGTCTTGAGCACCTCGAGCGGGGAATCATGCCGGACTTGATAAATAATTTCAGGCGCCGGGTTCAGCAAGAGAAAGAGGAGCAACAGGGCTGCATAGGATATAAGTTGCCCATACGGGTTTGCCTGCATACTCAGATCGAGGGCCATCAGCGGTAGCCATAGGATAAACCCAATGCCGATGACATCCCAAAAGTAATGCCCGACGCTGGCAACAAGATCCTTGATGGTAAGCGCCCGTGCATGGCTGATCGATTGCTCAACCAGACTCAGAGTGGCGCCGACCAGAAGCGCATTCACTGCACCCAGCAGAAAACCGCCAACCATGCCGAGCGGCGAGGCAATCTGGGTGGCAAGCATCAGCAGGAATCCAAACCCCACCACGGCGGCGATGGTCATCCAGCCTCGGATAAGAGACTGTCCGGTTTTGTGGAAGGCGCTCTGATATAGTGCGAGTGTTTCAGTCAGAATGCGTGACATAGTAGACAATAGTCTGCTGGTACTTCTTGGGTCAAGCCGTCCGCATATTCTCGTGAGAGGTTGACTTCCAATATCCTATGCTTATGTGAATGGCAACAGCTCAGACGGTTAAGCCTGAAGGAGAGATCCGATGGATATGAACCGCATGACAGTCAAACTACAAGAGGCGCTCCAGACCGCGTCGTCCCATGCCGCAAGACGAAGCCATCAGGGGATTGATGTGGAACATCTTCTGCTTGCGTTTCTGGAACAGGATGGAGGTCTCGCTTCCTCTCTCCTCGAACAGGCGGGATTATCAGTCCCTTCCGTCCGCCAGGCAGTAGAACAGGCGCTCGCCAAACTGCCTCAAGTACAAGGCGCCGGGGCAAGTCCCGGACAACTCCATGTCGCCTCGCGGCTAAGTCAGATTTTGACTAAAGCCGAAGACGAACAACGAACGTTAAAAGATGACTATCTCAGTGTCGAGCATGTCGTCCTTGCCATGGTTCAAGAGGGGGGCATCTTCAAGAAACTCGGCCTGACGAAGGAACGGCTCTTGGGCGCCCTGCAACAAATACGAGGGTCTCAGCGCGTCACGAGCCAGGATCCGGAAGGCACCTACCAGGCATTGGAGAAATATGGCCGTGACCTCACCCTGCTAGCCGGGCAGGGTAAATTAGATCCCGTCATCGGGCGCGATGAAGAAATTCGCCGCGTCATACAAATCCTCTCACGACGAACCAAGAACAACCCGGTACTCATCGGCGAGCCAGGAGTCGGAAAAACCGCCATCGTCGAAGGGCTTGCCATTCGCATTATCAAGGGAGATGTCCCTGAAGGGCTCAAGAAAAAGCGCGTCATCACCCTCGATATGGGTTCATTGGTGGCCGGCGCAAAGTTTCGGGGCGAATTTGAGGAACGATTGAAAGCCGTCCTCAAAGAGGTGCAGGCGTCCGAGGGACAAATCTTGCTCTTCATCGATGAGCTGCATACAGTTGTAGGAGCCGGCGCAGCGGAAGGAGCGATGGACGCCGCCAATCTGCTCAAACCCATGCTGGCCCGCGGCGAATTGCATTTGATCGGCGCAACCACACTCGACGAATATCGGAAACATATCGAGAAGGATGCCGCGTTGGAACGTCGGTTCCAAACGGTTCTGGTCAAGCAACCGACGGTGGAGGATACCATCTCCATTTTGCGCGGGCTCAAGGAACGCTACGAAGTGCATCATGGCGTGCGCATTAAAGACGCTGCGCTGGTCGCCGCAGCGAAACTTTCGAACCGGTATATCGCCGATCGCTTTCTCCCGGACAAAGCCATCGATCTGGTCGATGAATCAGCGGCCCGGCTGCGTACGGAAATCGATAGTTTGCCGGCAGAGCTCGATGAGGTCTCGCGCAAGGTGATGCAGCTCGAGATCGAGCGAGAGGCCTTGCGGAAAGAACAGGATCAAGCCAGTCAGGCGCGGCTGGCGACGCTTGAGCTTGAGTTAGACGAGAAGCAACGCGATCTGAATGCGCTCAAGACCCGATGGGATTCTGAAAAAGCCTCGGTGGCACGGCTGCGTAAGACTCGCGCAGCGATGGAGGAAGTGAAGCAGACCATGGAGCGCGCGGAAAGGGCCTATGATCTCAACCGTGTTGCGGAACTGCGATACGGAGAGTTGCCGCGCCTTGAGCGAGAACTCGCGTTAGAACAGGAACAGCTCGGCAAAAAACAGGGCGAAAGCCGGCTGCTCAAAGAAGAGGTCGATGAAGACGATATCGCCGCTATCGTGAGTCGCTGGACTGGGATCCCCGTCTCCAGGCTGCTCGAAGGTGAAACGGAAAAACTCCTCAAGCTTGGTGAAATACTCCATCAGCGAGTCGTCGGCCAGGAAGAAGCGGTGCAGGCTGTCGCAGATGCGGTGCTCCGCGCGCGCTCAGGCATCAAAGATCCGAATCGGCCCATCGGGTCGTTTCTCTTCCTTGGTCCGACCGGAGTCGGGAAAACAGAACTGGCACGAACCCTTGCCGCGACGCTTTTCGATGACGACGCCAACCTGATTCGAATTGATATGTCCGAGTACATGGAGAAGCACACCGTGGCCCGGCTGATCGGAGCCCCGCCAGGCTATATCGGCTATGAAGAAGGCGGTCAATTGACTGAAGCGGTCAGGCGGCGGCCGTTTTCCGTCATCCTGTTCGACGAGATCGAAAAGGCCCACCACGACGTCTTCAATGTCTTGCTGCAAGTCTTGGACGACGGACGATTGACAGACTCTCAAGGCCGAACCGTTGATTTTAAGAACACGGTGCTGATCATGACGTCGAACATCGGCAGCCCGCAGATTCTTGAAGCACAGCAACGGCACGCCTCTTATGAGGAAGTCTGTTCTCTCGTCATGACGGAATTGCGAGAGCATTTCCGCCCTGAATTCTTGAACCGTATCGACGAGACGGTGGTATTCCATGCGCTGGAGACGGAGCAGCTCACAAAGATTGTGGAGATTCAACTTGAGCGGCTACGAGCACGATTGACAGAGCGGCGGATCTCCCTATTCGTAACGCCGGAGGCCTTACGGCATTTGGGTGAGCGTGGTTACGATCCGGCCTATGGGGCGAGGCCCTTAAAGCGATTGATCCAGCAGGAGATTGAAACGCCGATGGCGCGTCAGTTGGTCAAGGGTGAATTGCGCGATGGAGACACGGCAACCGTAGAACTGAAAGACCAGCAGATCGTGATCGTACCGACGGTCTCCGGATAACCGGTCTTTCTGATCTGTTCGGTCTATCTGGTCTGTCTGGTTCATCTGGTTAGTTTCGTTCGACCAAACACACGAGACAGACCGAATAGACCAGACAGACCGGATAGACCAGATAGACCGGATGAACAGAATCCTTCAGCCCAGGACCACCGATCCGCCTTTTAGATCTTGCGTCGTGCCACTGGCGCGCAACTTGTCGATCTTCCATTCTTCGGAAGACACCTGGAGCACATGGCCTTTGATCGTATGGAACTCCCCTTTCGTGAAGGCCACCACGTCAGGCGTCTTGACGGACATCTGTAAGATTACGGTTCCCGAAGCCAGATGCGTGAGCAACAGGCTCTTCGGAGTCTTATTCACTTCGTAGGCACGCTGCTCGTTGACCGTCAGGGTGCTGTCGTTGAGCTTCGCCGTCACTTTCCCATCCGCGTTGAACAGGGCAAAATTCACGAGCAGGGAGCCAGTGACCGGTTTTAGCGCCACCTGAATTTGCGGAACCCCCTCGATTTCAATCATCCCGTCGCTGTTGCGGTAAAGATTCGAACCTACTTCCACATCCATGTATGGCCTCATTTCATTCTGCTGTGAGCATCGTTCATTATGACTTCTTAATGCGATCCAGAATCAACGCGATACATCCGCCGAGCAGCCCCCCTCCCATGATGGTCGTGAACAGCTCGACCAATTTGAGCCCCCACACAGACCCCTGTGTTTGCATGGCCTCACGAATGCCGCCCTGCAGCATGATCACGGCCAGCGCCATAGTAGCACCGACGATGAACCACCAGAGAAAGACTTTTACACTCGGTAACACAGGGAATCCTCAAAACTCCATTCGGCGATCGAGACTGCGGTATTGAATCGCTTCCGCCACATGCAGCAGCTCAATCTTATCAGAGCCTGCAAGATCAGCGATGGTTCTCGCCACACGCACAATGCGCCCGTGAGCCCGAGCGGATAATCCGAGTTTCGTCAACGCCTGTTCCAGCAACTCTTGAGCCGGCGCTTCCAAAGCACAATACCGCTTTAGGAGCCGCGGCTTCAACTGAGCATTCGAGTGAATCCCGTCATGACGATACCGCTGGCGCTGCCGATCACGCGCCTCCAGGACGCGCGAACGAATCATGGAGGAACTTTCCGGCACAGGACCACGATCGTGCAAGTCTCGCACGGAGACCGGAGGAACTTCGATATGCATATCGATTCGGTCTTGAAGCGGACCGGACAATTTGGCTCGATAACGGCGAATTTGCTGGGGACTGCAGACACATTCACGCGTGCGATCTCCGTAGTATCCGCAGGGGCAGGGATTCATCGCAGCGATCAACATAAATCGTGCAGGGTAGCGGAGCGAGCCGCTGGCCCTGGTCAGAATCACATACCCGTCCTCCAGCGGTTGCCGCAATCCGTCCAGGACAGGACGGCGAAACTCCGGGGATTCGTCCAAGAACAATACGCCATTATGCGCCAAGGACACTTCTCCAGGCCGAGGAACTGTTCCGCCTCCGATAAGTCCTGCATCGGAAATACTGTGATGCGGAGCGCGAAAGGGACGAATCGTCAGCAGTGGATGATCCGCGGGTAATTGCCCTGATACGCTATGGACCCGGGTCGTCTCGATCGCCTCGTCCTGCTCCATGAGGGGCAGAATCGTCGGTAGGCGTTTTGCCAACATCGTCTTGCCGGAACCGGGCGGTCCCACCATCAAAAGATTGTGCCCTCCAGCTGCAGCGATCTCCAGGGCGCGCTTCGCATGGTCCTGTCCCTTCACATCGCCATAGTCGTCATCCTCAACCGGGCGAGTGGTGAAAAAACTGTCCCGGTCTACGTGAGCCGGCTCTAGCAAAACCGTCCCATTGAGAAATCCCACAGCCTCGGGGAGCGTGTGAAGCGGATAGGCCGTCACACCCTGCACCACGGCTGCCTCCAGGCTGTTCTGAGCTGGCAAGAGCAAACTATAGTTGGGCCGGCAGGCAATCCCGATGGATAAGGCGCCGGTAATCGCCCTGATGTGTCCATCCAGTGAGAGTTCTCCGATACAGACTCGGCCTTGCACATTCTGGGAAGGAATAACTTCCTCTGCGACGAGAATCCCAATGGCAATGGCCAGATCGAGCCCTGCCCCTTCTTTCTTAATGCCTGCAGGAGCAAGGTTCACCGTGATTTTCTTTGCCGGAAAATGGAAGCCCGTATTCTTGAGCGCGGAACGGACGCGATCGCGGCTCTCCCTCACAATGGCATCGGGCAGGCCTACAACTGAAAACTGTGGAAGCCCTCCGGCAATATCGACTTCTACATCGATCAAATGCGCATCGATACCGACGAGTGCCGCACTCAGAACTTTTGCGAGCATGGGTACTCCGGTACAAGGCATGGAGCTGGTGGATTATAGGAACCGTGTCGAATCGTTGCAATCGAAACATTGGAAAATGCCAGGAAAATGGTTCCATTTCCTTCTCGCTCTAAAGCCAATTCAACCGCTAGCACCCTCCTCTCTCCTTCTGTATAATCTCCCCCCATGTCTGTCCTGCATCTCTCCCTACGAT
>CAMDRK010000052.1 GCA_945906715.1 Nitrospira lenta | reverse complement strand
TGGATCGAATTTGATTCGATGATCAACGTGCGTCCATCCGGTGGGAACCGCTCACGATACGTGGAAAGTTCTGAAATGCGAGAAGCGATTCAGAAGATCGTCAACCGGTTGGTAGGAAGCTAAGAAGATGTCTTCTCAGCATGCGAGTTTAGCTGCAGGACGTTGGCAGACGTTGCCTCTCGTAGAGCAACTGGCCAATGTCGGCAGCGACGTTGCTCGTGCTCATCGATGGCAGGAAAAGGATCCGCCACTGTGCGAGAAGGCATTCGTCCGTGCGTTAGAACTCCTCGATCTGACGATCGGAGATCCTCGATGGAAAGGCCGAAGGAAGGAACTGACACGTGTGCGGGAATTGTTGTGTGATGCGATGCTGGGCGGGAAAGAATATGGGAGCGACCTGGCCAGCCTGGATCGCTATTTCTATCCGTTTGCTGTCGCAGCACGAGCGGGCCGCTGAATAGGCCTCTTTCATTGGGCTCACTGGCGATGGAGTCGGTCGTGCGGGTTACAGGGCTACGCGGAAGACTTCCTCAATGGTCGTTTCACCCATGAACGCCTTTGCCAGCCCATCCTGAAACATGGTCTTCATCCCCTTCATGATCGCGGTCGCGCGGATAAACGATGCCGGTTTCCGCTGCATGATCAAATCCCGAATATCCTCGTCGACTTCAAATATCTCAAACAGACCGACCCGGCCGACGAAACCGCTTCCTTGGCATTGCGCGCATCCTTTCCCATGGTAGAGCCTGACTCCTGCCAGTCCATCGTGCGTTTTGCGCAGGACTCCTTGCCGCTGCAACACATCAATCGTTTCGGAAAAGTCCGTCCGGGATTGGATGGATTCGAGAATTCTCATGCTGGGCGTCACGCTTTCGCGGCAGTTCTTGCAGATCCGGCGGATAAGCCGCTGGGCCACCACGAGGGTCAGCGATGAAGACAACAGATACGGCTCCACTCCGATGTCGAGTAGGCGAGGGATGCTCCCGGTAGAGTCATTCGTGTGGAGTGTGGACAGGAGGAGCCGTCCCACCAAGGCAGCCTGGACTGCGATTTCGGCAGTTTCTTTATCGCGGATCTCTCCAACCATGATGACGTCGGGATCTTGGCGGAGCAGCGCTTTCAGGCCCGTGGAAAACTGGACACCCGCGAGATGATTGACTTGGGTCTGGTTGACCCTCGGAATCGAGTATTCGACTGGTTCTTCAATGGTTGAGATATTGACGATGTTTTGCCGCTCCGTTCCGATCCGCATGAGCATGGCGTAGAGCGTGGTGGACTTGCCCGATCCCGTCGGGCCGGTGATTAAGATCATCCCAAATGGTTTCATGATATTCCGGAGGATAATTTGATAATCGGGGGGCACCAGTCCCAGATCCTCTAAGTCGATAATGACATTGTCCTTTGACAGGATTCGGAGGACGACTTTTTCTCCCCACTGTGTGGGAATTGACGCGACACGAAGATCTATTTTAAAGCCGTCGAGGTTGGCCTCGAATCGACCGTCCTGCGGGGTGCGCCGTTCGTCAATGCGCATACCAGACAGAATTTTGATCCGTGAGATCAGGGGGAGCTGAAGCGACGGCGTGAGGCTGAAGACTTCGCGCATGACGCCGTCTACACGGTAACGGACGACGGTTTCAAGTTCAAATGGTTCGATGTGGATGTCGGACGCTCGTGTGACGGCCGCGTACAGGAGGAGGCGTTGGACCGCGTCCACGATCGTTGAGTCGTTCGCATCATGCTGTTTAGCCGACGTGAGGTCGGTTGTCTTTTCCGTGGTCGCTCGTTCTAAGATCTCTCGCAATTCTTTCTTGTACAAGAGTTGCGCTCTTCTGATCGATGCTTCCGTCGCGAGGAATGGGCTGACGCGCAGTCCTGTGATGCGTTCAATCTCGCTCACGACGTTTCGTTCGCGAGGATCCGCCATGGCGACGTGCAGTTGATCGCCGTCGCGGTCGAATGGCATGAGGATATGTTTACGCGCGAAGGTTTCCTGTATCGTACAGATGACGTCCCCCTTCACGTGGCCGATTGTCAGGTCGACAAATCTGACCTTCCAACTGCGGGCAAGTTGGTCCAGCAAGAACGCTTGCGGGATGCGGCCTTGCTCAACAAGTGTATGGATGAGGGGAGTTCTGAGCCGTTGGGAAAGTGTGCGCGCCCGGTCAAAGTCCGCTCGATCGATCACCCCGAGCTCTTCCACCAGGAGCGATTGAAGTTCCTCGTTGCTGACCTTCAACTCTGACATGACGGTTGTCCTTTGCTGAGCGTGGTCTCGACTTGCTTCACAAGCTCGCCGAGCGAAAAGGTGACCTTATTGAAGTATGCAACGGCTCCGAGGTCCAGAGCCTCCTGTTTATCTTGCTCCTGCGTCAGGCTGCTTAAGACGATCACCGGGATGGCTGCTGTGAGGGAATCCTGTTTCAGAACCTGGAGGACGTCGAAGCCTTGCAGTTTAGGCATGATCAGATCGAGGACGATAATATCAGGCAGCTCAGCCCGGATGAGTTGAAGGGCTTCTTCCCCATCGGAGGCGGTGGTCACGGCATATCCCTGCCGGCGCAGGGTGGTTTCTGCAGCTTTGCGGAACATCCGGTCATCATCAGCGACTACGATTTTCGGCATCTATTCATCCCATCTTCGATGCGCGCGTTCGCGTGATCGCCAGCGGTTGTCAGTGCACTCCTCGCCAGTCCGTCACCTTGAGGTAGTTCATGACGCGGGCGAATTCGAGCTGCAATGTTGAAAGGAGGCCTATCGCCTTCGACAAGTCACCGGCCTTACCCAGGCCCTCCATCTCAGCCGCAAGGCCATGGGCTGAGTTAGCGTCAAAACCTGCCACCATGCCTTTCAAACTATGCGCGGCCTGACGGACCCCACTCGCATTGCCTTCTTTTACTGCTTGTTCGAGCTCCTGTAGTCTTTTGGGGCAGTCTTCAAGGAATATCTCGATGAGCTCAGTGAGCAGCTCTCGATCGTCATCGACCCAGTGAAGCGCCGCCGCAAAATCCACTGGCGCTTCGATCCCGGCTGGTTCCTCTTGAGATAAGTTCATAGGGGTTCGAACCTTTCGAGCACCGGTACATACATTGCGCACGCAATGCGTAGACGAGTCGAACTCGGAAAAATACAGATATCCGCCAGCAGTATCGGTTATCTTTTCGGATACTTGAGGGTATTAGCCCGCATTATTCATGACGGTTCGTGGCGAAATCGCGCAGTCGCGTTGCGAGACGGGCATGCGGAGCCCAGGGGACTGGCTCTGCCGTCTTCGGCAGTGCCTGTCCCGCTGCTCGCTAGAATGGGGACAGGCGCCAAAGTAAGAAGTGCGCCAGTCCCCAACAGTATGTTGACTGACCGAGCGGTGAGCCCGCCTGTCTGGACGCCGGGCCACCGTGTCCAGACTTGTCGCAGCAGCGAATCCGCGATTGCAGCAGAAGTGTTCATGAATAATGCGGGTTAGGGAGAACTATCATGAAGAATGTGGCCTAACCCGATCCTGGCGCGGTCGCGCTGCGCTTGATGTCGCGCAGCAGTCGTTCGACGATCAGCCGCATGAAGAAGAAGCCCAGCTTCGGGTTCTGGTAGTACAGGCGGTAGATCTGCGCGTCGGTCATCTGGTACAGCTCGCAGTCGGTCTCGCACAGCACCGTCATCGTGCGCACCTTTTCGGCCGAGAACAGGCCGATCTCGCCAATCAGTTCGCCCGGGCCGATGCAGTGGTCAATGCCCTGCAGCTTCAGCGTCCCGCTGGCCACGTAGACAATCTTGTCGGCCACGTCGCCCTTGCGGAACAGCACCTCGCCGGCCTTGTGCTTGCGCAGGTGCATGTGCGGCAGCAGCCATTCGGTTACCGGCGATTCCACGGTGGCCTGCTCGATCTGTTTGGTCAGCCTGATGATTTCTGCCAGCCTCTTGGCATTGATCGGCAGCAGGATTGCATTCAGAATGAATTCAGGCAACAGGATGAACTCTTCGAAGTTAAAGTGTGTGTGCAACACACTGAAGAGCAGGAGGAGGGCACTGCTGGCCAGCGCCAGTACCCGCAGAGGCACCATGTCTTTCATGTAGTGACTGGCGAGGTAGAACACGCCACCTAACATGCCGATGGCGGTGGTGATGTCGAACTGCATGAATTCTCGTTCCGCGGCCGTGGTGTGTGAAGCCGGCTGGTTTAACTGGTTTATTTGGTTTGTTTTGTTTATTTGGTTGAACCGGTCTCGCCCATCCAAAACCCAGAACTCAGAACCCAAAACTCAGAACTTCTCCGCCTGTCTCGCGCGGCTATCCTGCATACCACAGTAGTTTTTCCGCAGCCTGCTAAGGCATGCCTTCGAATCAGGCGGTCTATCTGAACATCCCCGGGTGGACTTCTATTTCTACACAGGTGATTTTGTCGGCGGAAATATTCAACGGACGCGCGTGTTCGAGCAGAGATTCTGGGTTGGGAGCTTCATATTCACAGTAGGTTTTGCCCTCTGATTCGGAAATATAGCTCTTAATCCATACCACCCCGGGAATTCCGTCGGCGACCTGTATAGAGCGCCGTGCCAGTTGTTGCATATCTTCCTGTGACATCTTAGGTAATGTTCTTTCGATAATATAACGAGGCATAATGACTCCAATCATGAAAATGAAGTGAATTCAATCACCGCTATCGTATCTTCCAGGGTTAGACAGGCCTGTCTCAGCTCCTGGTCCTCATGGGTTGACGCGATTTCGAGAGCCTGACTCACGAACGATCTGCCCTCCTGAATTTGCTTCTGCCGGACATAGATGAGCGCGATAAAGTATGTCATCCAACCTTCACCCACTTGGTCCCCGATCTCACGACGAATTGTGAGCGATCGCCGGTAGGCATCCATGGCTTCCGTACACTGATCTCGATCAGCGTAGAGATGTCCCACCACGGCTAACGCCTGGCCTTCATGTAGACGTTCGTTCATCTCACGGTGGATGGCTAGCGCGCGGTCAAGTGCGGTAAGCGCCTCTTCGAATCGACCCATGGAGCGAAGCGTGACCGCTATACTGTTTAACATGAACCCGATGTTGCGGTCGTCCCCAAGGTCACGATACACCGCGAGCGCCTCTTCATAATGGCCTAGCGCATTGTCATAATTCTGACGTTCCCACTCGAGGATGGCCATGCTGTTGAGGAATCGCCCGACGTCCTCTCGCTTTTTAAGCTTGGCGGCGAGCCGGTACGCTTCCTGTAGGTGGGTTAACGCGGCTGCGTTGTCGCGCCCACCAAGGCGAATGTTTCGAGCCATTCCTTCCACGGCGTTCAGCTCCCGAGGAAGGTCTTTCAATCGCTGAGCGAGCCTGCGGACCTCGTACCATGCTTTGAAAGCGTCATCCCATCGATCCGCATACCGTTCGTAAATACTCGCGGCGATCTGCCATGAAATAGCTTCGTTGGCCATGTCGCCGAGGTCTCCCAAGATGGCGATGCTCTCCAATAAATAGGGCAGTGCCTCGTTCGCTTGATTCCTCAGCAGCAGAATGTCGACGACACCGCGCAATCCATTTACGGATCCTTGCGGATATGTAATCCGCTTCGATATATCAACAACCTGCCGGTAATAGTGCAGGCTTTCTTCGAGCCTCTCTTGTTTTTGATACATGCTTGCTATGCATCCGAGGACCAGTGTCTGGTTGATATAAAGACGATGGTCAATACAAGGACGCAGGGCCTCTTCATAATATTTGAGTGCTTCATCATACCGGGATTGTTTGCTTTGAATGTTCGCAATATTATAGAAAATGGTCATTCGATGAAAGGGATCGCCCGCCGCGTCTAAGGTAAGGGCTTCTGTCAACTTCGCCAAAGCCCCATTCATGTCATCAAGGCTTTGTAGCACCGCCGCCAGGTTCGTGAGGTCGTGAACGACACTTTTTCCGTCGCCGCGTTTCCGATCGATCACCAGCGCGCGCTCGTTACAGGCTAACGCCTCTCGACTACGCCCTTGGTGCCATCGGAGAAAACTGAGACTACGAAGGGTATTACTTTCCCCAGGTTCATCCCCAATCTGCCCGCGCAATGCGAGTGAACTTTCCAAGGCCTCTTCAGCCTCAAAGTATTTGCCCCGCTGGGTCAACAAATCTCCTTGCCGCAGCTGAACGGCGGCAAGACGGCCCAAGTCCTCTTCCTGGGCGAGAATGGAAAACATCTCTCCGATGACGGCTTCTTGGCGTTCCCTCGTTCCCAGGGTGTCGTATAATCGCTCCTTTATAAGAAGAATATCGATCAGGGAATTTTGGCGAGATCGACCGTGGGGCAGCCGAAGCAGAGCGGCTGTGACTTCATCAAGGATCGCAACCGCCTCCTGAAATTGACTCAGTCGCTGTGCCTTGTCCGCGACCGATTGCCCATAGGAGACAACCTTCTCCCATTCCTCGGCAACACGGACATGGTGGTACAGAGTATGGATATGTTCTGATAAACGCCCCTCGAAGACGCGTTCCATCGTCTGCGCGACCAACCGATGGAGTAGCCGTCTTCTTTTCAACAACAGTGTCTCGTATGTCACTTGCTGAGTTAAAACGTGCTTAAACAAGTATGTCGACTCCTCCAACGGCGAGATCATATCGATCGCTACGAGTGATGCCAGCACGTCTTGGAGACGGGTTCGTCCGTTATAGAGGGGTTCGAGAAGAGAGAGAGCAAAGGACCGTCCAATGACCGAGGCGGTTCCCAAAACCTCCTTCCAGTCGGGAGGCAGACGATCCAACCGGCTTTGAATAATCCCTTGTACCGTCGCAGGCAAGTGACTAGCTGCAATCGATTGAGTGAGCATTGCCGCTGCGCCCTGCTTCACGACGATTCCTTCTTCAACGAGTGAATGACTGGCTTCTTCGATGAATAACGGATTACCTCCCGTTCGCTCATATAGGAGATCGGCGAGGCCGGCCGGCAGTTCCCGGACCGCCAATGTGGCTGCAAGTAAACGTTCAGTTTGTGCAATGTCGAGAGGCGGTAACATCAGAATGGCATCCGGACTGCGCGGTCCCCGTCCAACCACATACTCGGAACGGTGCGTCAAACCGACCATGAGAGCATGACCTCTGATCTCCGTGAGCAGATGTTGAAGGACGGCATTGGAGCCCTCATCGCTCCAATGCCAATCTTCAAGGAGCAAAAGAGTCGGCTTCCTGTCCGCTTTACGTATGAAGAACTGAACCAGCGCCTCTCGAATGAGGTGTCTCAGATCGGTGGCTTGCATGTGAGAAAGCATCGGATCGGTGCGTAACGAGAGAAGATGAAGATAGGTGGGAAGATATTCCTGAAGAGCTGGGTGGATCGCAGTGAGTACGTCAGCCGCTGTGTCGGCCACAGCGTGACGGCTGTGATCGCCGGTGATTCCTAACTCTCGTCGAAGCGTATCCAGGAAAGGATGGTACGACGTGCTGGTCGCGTCCGTATGACAGCTACCCTGAAGAACGACGACATTCGAATGCCTGATTTCGCGTGTGAATTCATACAAGAGGCGGCTCTTCCCGATGCCCGCTTCCCCGACGACCACTACAAATTGGTCGGTCCCCGTTCGTGTTTTCTCAAAGGCATTTTTCAGCTGATCTAATTCAAGCGCCCGTGCCGTATATTCCGTCAGCCCTCTTTTTTGTGAGGCTTCAAAACGGGAATGAATCGCAAGTTCTCCGGTGACAGAATAGGCTTTTACCGGAGAGGCTCTGCCCTTTACATCTATCTCGCCCCAGAAATCGGCATGAAAATAGGGGGCAATCAACTTGTAGGTAACCTCGCTTATGAGAATCACGTCACGGGGTGACGCCGCTTTTAATCGAACGGCGGTGATGACCGTATCCCCTGTAATCCCGTAAATACCATCTCGCGAATCGTGAACGTTCGTGACGATCAGACCCGTGTGAATCCCCGTATGCATGGCGAGCGACTCGCCAATGGAAGAGTCGACTTCCGCACTCAGGCGACGTGCCGCCGCATGGAGATCGAATGCGGATCGGACTGCGCGGACTGGGTCGTCCTCGTGCGCGGCAGTGACTCCGAACAGAGCCAAGACTTCATCGCCGACAAACTGATTCACAATGCCGCCATGCGTTTCCACGATTTCAATTGCCATATGCTTGAGTCGGAGCATGACGGCTTCAACTTCTTCAGGATCCAGATGCTGATTTAGCGCGGTGTACCCGGACAAATCTGAGAACATTACGGTGGCAAGCCGACGCTCGCCCTGCTCGGCAACGGGGTCTCGATCAGCGGTGATGGCTCGTACAGGGACAGGAGTTCCGCAACTACTGCAGAATTTTGCGTTGCCAGGAAGCTGTTCACGGCAACGCGGGCAAAAATATGAGGTGCTGGAAGCCGGAGGTGTCATCGCGTCTGACTCTGATGCCTTATCCTGCTAGATCATGAGCGTTTGGTCTTCCTCAAGGACCGTTAAACCGGGAATAGACAGCTCACGAAGTTCGCGCAGGATCTGGTCTTTATATGCCGGTTTCAGATGGTAGGCATAGACCGAGATATCGTCTCGATCGAGTTTTCTGAGCTCCTGCATGAGCAAAGCCGGTGTGAGATGTTTACTGATCCGGGCGAGGTCCATCATGGAGTTTGGATAGGAACATTCGATAAAGGCGGTTTTGAGGTGCGGGATCTGTTTCGCTTCGTGCCACAGTTCATCAGTGGAATAGGTGTCTCCGCTATAGACAAAGGCAGAGGACCGATCTTGTACGATAAATCCTGTCGTGGGAACGGTGTGATTAACCAAGACAGGCGTGATGGTGACGTCTGAAAACGAATACGCCGTTCCAGGCTTCAGATATGACGAAGTAAATGTCGGGCGCTCCGGCGTCGGGATGCGAAAAAAATCGGGATACACATCCGTATTGAAGATGTGGCGGCGCAGTCCCTGTAGCACTTCAGGGAGACCTGCCAGAACGATCGGGGCGTCCATCTGTTCGCTCAAATTGTCGGCTAGCATTGGGAGCCCTTTAATATGATCGAAATGGAGGTGTGAAAGAATAATGTGACGGATCTGCCTCTGCTCGTGCAATGAGAGCTTGCTGGCCACAGTGCCGGCGTCGAGAAGCAGCGTCTCGTTCAGTAAGAAGCTACAGGTATTGCAAGTGTGAGGTCCAGTGGCAAGTTGCAGAAGGGTATCAGAGCCATGACAACCGAGAATTCTAATATCCACGCGGTAGCCTCCGATATCTGGTCTGTCTGGTCTGTCTGGTCTGTTCGGTCTGTCTGGTCTGTTCGGTGGGTCTTGCCCATGCAATCAGTTGACTGGAAAGACAGAATATCCTCTCCGCCCAGATTGACTGGATACACGAGATAGACCAGATAGACCAAACAGACCCGGCTTCTTTCAATGGGTTCTAATCTACTGGGCCGCGGGATCGGAATGAATAGACTCAAACGAGGGGGGTGTCTATTTGAGGGGATAGTTTGGAGAGCGATAGAGGAGTATCTCTTTCATAGGGATTGCAGCCAAGCACAAAAAGTTCTATGAGGGACACTCAGGATTCTCCTTCGCCGAATACCCCGTAGCTTGCTACGTGGATGAAGGCGAGGAGAACCCTCCGTAGCTTTGGCGAAGGAGGGTAGCGGCTTCGGAGAATTTCGCAAGATACCCCGCAGCTTGCTGCGGGGAGCTTCATCTGTCAATCAAGCGGGCTCACTCGATCATGTAAGCGAGCCTGTCACGTATGGATGTGAGGGTGAGCATGTCTATGGGGAAAGTGTTCATTGTTGATGATGAAGCGCATGTCAGGAAAACAGTCGGCCTCGTGCTGAAACAAGGTGGCTATGAAGTCCTCGAAGCTGCTGATGGTGAAGAAGCCATGGCCGTGATCCAATCCTATCCCGCTGGTTTCCCATTCCAAGCCATCATCTGCGACATTGCTATGCCAAAGGTGAACGGAAATGACCTGATCGCATTCATCCGGGCGAAGCTTCCATCGATACCGGTCATCGTGATGACTGGACACCCGAATATCTATGGAGCGACGTTCCTGTTCAAGCAGGGTGTGGTGGACTATCTCATCAAGCCGGCCCAGGCCCAAACCCTGTTGGATGCAGTCGGGCGGGCTATCGGGGAACAGGCGGTGTTTGATTAGCAGGATGCTGAAAAAATGGGCAGGGAGCGGCCAGGTGCCCTTCTTGCTCGCAGAACAGAGGAAGGGATGGAGCCTGATGATCTTCTGTGCTCGCGCAATGCGCGGCCTGGGAAGGCCCTCGTTGGACGCGCGCAGTGGAAGATCAATCAGCCCCCATCCCTGGCGAGAGAACGAGCCAGCTTGGAGGGAGCATGTCTATCGTTCGATGCGCGCAGTAAAGGGCAGCCTCGGCCACTCCCCTAATAGAGATAGCGAGAGTTGGAGCGGTTTTGCTGGACGGCCATTTTGAGCATCCTGCTAGGACTCCGGCGTCAAGATACCGGTGAAGCAGCTGGGCGAGCATAAAAGTGTTGAGTGCTGAGTTCTAAGTTCTGAGTTGTCCGGAACTAACTCAGCACCCAGCACTCAGAACTTCTTCACCCGTCAGGATCGCCCCGCCTCTCCCGGCTTTAGCGGTAGTCGGATGTGTATCTTCGTTCCAGCTCCCAGTTCGCTTTCAACCCGGATCGTGCCCCCATGAGCCTCGACGATGTCCTTCGCGATTTTCGTGCCGAGTCCTGTCCCGCCTGGCTTCGTGCTGACAGCGCGTTTGGTGAAGAGCCGATCTCTCACGTCCGGCGTCATCCCGCCACCCGTATCGATGACCGATACCACGATCGCGCTTTCAGTCGTAGCGGGTTGCCCGTACACGGTTATGGAGCCGCCTGCGGGCACTTCAGGAATTGCATTGTTGATCAAATTATAGAAGGCACTGTAGAGCCGTCGCTGGTCTGCCACGATCAACGGGAGTAACTCCAGGTTCTCGGTGAGGAGTCGGACATGTCTTTCCTGGGCTAGAATTCCCAGAGAGCGAAACACGTTGCTGACGACGTCGGCCACTTCGCATGCGGAAAAATCGAGCGGGGTGCTCAGCTCTTTGACTGCGTCCGCGATTTCTGCGACACGATCGTGAATCCGGTGTGCGTCGTCCTTTAACATCTCAACCACTTCATTGCAGATTTTGCGACTGGCCGTGGCCCGTTTTATTTCGCTATCGGGCAAAGAATCCAGCAGCTCGTTGATTTCAGTCTGTAAGATTCCTGCGCCACAGACGATAGGCATGAGGAGATTTTTAATGTCATGGGTAATGTCGCCCATCAACCCCGCCACTTCGGCAAGCTTGGCGGCTTCCACTAAACGAGTATGCTCAATCGCGACAGCGGCGAGTGAAGCAATAATGGTGAGAATCGCCATATCGTCCCGGTCGAGGAATTCCCCCCCACGCTTGTTCATGACCTGAATGACACCGATGGGGTCGCCCTCCCAACGCTTGAGGGGGAGCGTGATCATGTCATGGGTAATGGCGCCGGTCGTTGCATCGACTTGTTTAAAATGGCGGATATCGGTTTGTGCGTCAGGGACGATTTCAGGCACTCCCGTCCTATAGACCGTTCCGGCGATGCCCTCATACCAGGGCACCTCTGTGCCCGGTAGCACGGGTTGTTGACCGATAGAGTGATAAAACACGAGGGTTCGATTGTCGGTGTCGGCCAGCAGCACGGAGCCATTTTCCGCATTCACGACATCCAGCGCGATGTGAAGCGCCTGTTCCAGCAGGTCTTGGAGTTTGATGTGTTGGGAGAAGACTTCTGACATTCGCCGCGCAGCAATAAGCTCCAATTCTCGCCTGGCAGCAAGCTGCATCAGCGCTTCATGCGATTCGAGTGTGGGTAATTGATGAGGGGTGGTGTTGGAGGGGCGTGGAGTTGTCATTCGGATCCTCTGTAACGTCTGGTCTGCCTGGTTTATTTGGTCTATTCGATCTATTCGGTCTGTCTTGTCTTTCTAGTCAACTGATCGCACGAGCAAGATCCACCGGACGGACCAAACAAACCGAATAGACCAGAT